>CATILC010000169.1 GCA_949516455.1 Flavobacteriia bacterium
AAGAAAGATGCCCTTGGCCGTTTGGTCAGCTATGAGATGGGCAAATCCCTGCAGGAGGGTTTTGGTGAAGTACAGGAAATGATCGATATCTGTGACTTCGCCGTTGGTCTTTCCCGACAGCTCTACGGGTTGACCATGAAAAGTGAGCGGCCACAGCACCATATGATGGAACAATGGCATCCACTGGGTGTGGTTGGCATCATTTCGGCCTTCAACTTTCCTGTGGCCGTATGGGCTTGGAACGCAGCAATGGCTTGGGTATGTGGTGATGTGTGCGTCTGGAAACCCAGTGAAAAGACTCCTCTATGCGGTTTGGCCTGTCAAAACATCATTACCGATGTGCTTGAGGAAAACGATCTTCCACTGGGGATCAGCAATTTGATCAATGGCGATCACCAAGCCGGTGAATGGCTGACCTCAGATGAGCGCATTCCATTGGTTTCTGCAACCGGATCGACACGCATGGGAAGGATCGTAGGTGCGGCAGTAGCACAGCGATTTGGAAAGAGCATTCTGGAGTTGGGAGGAAACAATGCGGTGATCGTTGATGAAGACGCCGATCTTGAAATGACCCTTCGCGCTGTGGTCTTTGGCGCAGTAGGAACCGCCGGACAGCGCTGCACCAGTACACGCAGAGTGATCATTCATGAAAGTCGGTATGAACAGATCAAAGAAGCCCTGATCAACGCATACAAGCAGATCAAGATCGGTGATCCATTGGACGAGACCAATCATGTTGGACCCCTGATCGATACCCAGTCTGTGGATCTCTACCTGGATGCGATAAAACAGATCACAGCACAAGGCGGAAATATCCTTGTAGAAGGCGGTCGATTGGAAGGAAAGGGATTTGAAAGCGGTTGCTATGTCAGGCCCTGTATTGCTGAAGTGGAGAATCATATGCCCATCGTGCAACACGAAACCTTTGCACCCATCCTGTACCTCATGAAGTTCTCGGATCGTGAAGAAGCGATCTCGATGCAGAACAACGTCCCTCAGGGATTGAGCTCTGCTGTTATGACCAACAATATGCAATTCGCACAAAAATTCATCAGTGCCAGCGGTTCAGACTGCGGGATTGCCAATGTGAACATTGGTACGTCCGGGGCGGAGATCGGAGGCGCTTTTGGAGGGGAAAAAGAGACAGGAGGAGGTAGAGAGTCCGGTTCAGATGCCTGGAAAGGTTATATGCGCAGACAGACCAATACGGTCAATTATGGGAATGATCTGCCATTGGCTCAAGGGATCAAATTCGATTTCTAGAACCCCTTTCGCTTTATGTACAATCGCTGAAGAGCGGCTACACTGATGCTGTCGGTTATTTCACCATTGAGCGCCATCTCAATGGCTTCATCTACCGGCAGGCGTTTGATCTGAAGCTGCTCGGTTTCTTCGGGAAAGGCCTTTGTTTCCTTTAAACCGCTCGCACAGTAGATCAAAGCATGTTCGTCACTGACACTGTTGCTTAGGTGCATTTCCATCAAGAATTCCCAGTGTTCAGCAACCAGTCCACACTCTTCTTCGAGTTCTCTTTGTGCCGATATCAGCGGATCGATCCCTAGAGGGCCCCCACCTTCGGGTATTTCCCAGGAAAAACTATCCAATGGATATCTGTACTGACCTACGAGCCAGGTATGGTCCTGGTGGTCGACTGGAATGATCCCTATTGCCATATTCTTGAAGTGCACCTTTCCGTAAATGCCCGCCCCTCCATTGGGATTGATGACCTCGTGATGCTCCACGCGGATCCATGGATTGTCGTAGGAGGTGCTGCGTGAAATACATTTCCACGGGTTGGTTTCATTATCTCTTGACATGGTCCACTTTAACTCCGTTATATCTGATCTCGTTGCCTTGCGCATCGAATTCAATGGTCAGATTACGCACACCTTGCTCATTGAAAAATTCCCATAATCCCACACGTTTCCCAAAGGACATTTTACCCCTCCTCTTTATTTTTCCACTGGGATAGTAGTACAAATGCATCCCTGTTTCTTTACCGCTCTCATAAGCGCCCTCAAAAGAAATTTGCTCTGTATCTGAGTAGGTGTGTACCCATTTCCCTGTGCGTTCACCCTCAAAGAAGCTCCCCTCTTCTCTGTGGTCCCCAACCTGATAAAACCACTCACCTTCTTTCATTCCCTCGATGTATTCCCCTTTGGCGATGATCCCACCTATTGAATCGTACTCCACACTTAGGCCGTCCTCTAAACCGTTGATGAACTCTTCTTCTTTCCAAACCGAACCATTTGGATATGACCAGATCCATGTTCCAACTGCTTTATCCTTTACAAAATCTCCTCGTTGCTCGATCTTTCCATCTGGATAATAGTACTTCCAATTGCCATTTCTTGATCCGTTGAGATATCCGCCCTCATGACGTATTGATCCGTCGGGATAAAATAGCTTCCAGAAGCCTTGCTTTCTTCCTTTTTCGTCTATTGTTCCGCCTTGTTCCAAGAGCACATCTCTTGCATAGATGCTCGATCGGGTTACGTTTCCATCGGCATCGAACTCCTTTTGAACGCCGTTTTTTTCTCCGTTCAAATAAGACCCTATAGAACTCATCAATCCTGTTTCTGGATCGATCTCTTTTCTGATCTCTACCTTCTCGGTCAAACCCTTTTGTTGTTGGAGAACGCCGTTGATCCAATATTCCGTTCGCACCAGATCGCCGCTTTTTTTATAGAATTTCCAATAGCCATTCTTAAGATCGTTGGAATACGTTCCTTCCCACTGAACTCTTCGTGAAGGATAGAACCCCATCCAGGTACCCTGACGCCGGTTCAATCGATCTGTACGATTTACGGATTGCTTCCGCACCATGACGCCAGATTTATATGTGCGAAGCTGAATGATCATTTTATTGGTATCCAAAACATGGCCTATTCCCTGTTCCCTGTCTGCAACAAAAGGAATGTCCTCGATCAATCTGCCCTTTTTGTCAAAACGTCGCGTCCAACCTTCTTTTTTTCCCTTCACAAATGATTCCTCCTTCACGCATATATCTTGAGAAAAGGTCTTTCTGAATCCATCCTTGATACCGTTTTGATAATCTATGATGAGCGTGAGCTGTCCTTGTTCATCATAGAACTTCCATCGATCTGCCAGCTGATGATCTATTCGGTCGCCCTCCGTCTTGAGGTTCCCATTTCGGTAATAACTCTTCCAGTACCCTTCTGGCTTTCCGTCTTTCAGATATCCTTCAGAACTGATCGCGCCATTTTCGAATTTATATTGAACGTAGGCCGAAGAGTCTGGTTTCTGGGCCACAAGGCCTGAGCATATATATATAAATAGAAGTGTTAAGAAGTGTACATTCTTAAAAGAGTATAATGCTGTATATGGTCGGTTCATAAAGTGGAAACAAAGAGTGTCAAACTCTTTTTTTTATTGAAAACGAATATCCATTCACAAAGAGTACACAAGCAAATTGAATTTAAGTTCTTCTTTTTCAAATCAGTGAGGCGGCTATTCACAAGATCGCATATAATGGAAGCGGAACAAAAAGTGCGTAAAGATGAGAGCGTTCGTTGTTTATTAATAGAGATGTTGGGTCAATTGTCTATGAAAAAAGGATTGTAAAAAGTGTTTGCATGAATTGGCCTGAACCCGTATTAATACATCATCCGTATTGTTTGATTTTAAAGATTTCAACTGTTTTACAGGGTTATTCCACCAATAAAGCCAAGAGCAGTTGAAAAAGTCATCCATATTGGAAGGGGTTCGCAGACTTTTTAGAATTTGTTAATCAACTTGCATCTCTGATTCAATCAATAACATCCATCCACAATGAAGATAGCCATAGGGAGCGACCATGCGGGATTTGAGCTCAAAGAGATACTATCAGATCACATCAAGAATTCTGGACACAGCATAGAAGACTTTGGTTGTTATGGGCCGGAGCGGGCAGATTACCCAGACCATGCCCATCCCCTGGCACAAAGTGTACAACAAGGTCAGAACGAAAGAGGTGTGGTCATCTGTGGAAGTGGAAATGGAATCAATATGACGGTCAATAAATACAAAGGAGTGCGGTCGGCATTGTGCTGGGATCCTGAATTGGCGGAAATGGCCAGAGCACACAACGATGCGAATGTTCTTGCATTGCCTGCACGCTACATCAGCGTTGAAAAAGCAATGGAGTGCCTTGTGGCTTTCCTGAACACGCCCTTTGAAGGCGGAAGACACGAAAAGAGGGTAGAGAAGATCAGCTCAAACATCGAACAATGAATGTATACTCTTTAAATACGGGCTATTTTAAACTGGATGGAGGTGCCATGTTCGGAGTGGTTCCAAAAAGCCTTTGGAGCAGAACAAATCCAGCAGATGAAAGAAATATGTGTCGCTGGGCCATGCGCTCGCTTTTGATCGAACAGGGTGACCGACTGATATTGGTGGATACGGGCATTGGGGACAAGCAGAGTGATAAGTTCTTTAGTTACTATTATCTCCATGGCGAGGATGATCTGGAGAAGAATCTAAATGCGCTGGGTTTCAGTCATACGGACATAACAGATGTCCTTTTAACCCATTTGCATTTCGATCATGTGGGCGGCGCTGTCAAAAGAAATGCCAACGGGATCCTTGAACCCGCTTTTCCAAATGCCCATTATTGGAGCAATGAACGTCATTGGAATTGGGCAGTTCAACCCAATGCGCGTGAGAAAGCCTCTTTTCTGAAAGAAAATATGCTCCCCCTCCAGGAAAGTGGCCAACTGAAGTTCATAAATGCGGCTGAAAACGAACATCAGGTGTCCACGGATTTGGGTTTTGATGTTATCCTGGTGCACGGGCACACAGAATCTCAAATGTTGCCGCTCATAGAAAAAGATGGACAACAAATACTGTTTGCCGCAGATCTCTTGCCTTCTGTTGGACACATCCCTTTACCTTATGTACTTGGGTATGATACCCGCCCTTTACTCACCCTTGACGAGAAAAAAAGAATTCTGGATAAAGTGGCAGACCAAGACATTCTGTTGTTCCTTGAACATGATCCAGATAATGAATGCGCGCGTTTGAAGCAATCTGAAAGGGGACCTGTTCTCAGTTCGGTGCACACATTAAAAGAGGAATTTAAATGAACAAGAAGGCATTGATCGCAGCGGCGATATTCCTCAGTGGTTTACTCCACGGACAAAGAAGGGGTTATTGGCAGCAGTACATCGACTACAATATTCAGGTTCGGCTGAATGTGGAAGACAACACCTTTAGCGGTACTCAGTCCATTCGCTATCAGAACAACAGCCCAGACACGCTGAACACATTGTTCTTTCATCTTTATTTCAATGCGTTTGCCCCAGGAAGTATGATGGACGAGAGGTCTCAGAGTCTTCCAGATCCAGATAGGAGAGTGGGAAACCGCATTTCGGGTTTGAAAAGAGATGAGATCGGATACCATCGAATAGAGAAATTGGAAGTGAACGGTAACTCGCCTGCATTTGATATTCAAGGCACCCTGATGCGCGTGGATCTGACTGAGCCGATCGTTCCTGGAGCTGTTGCAGAAGTTCAAATGAGTTATCAGAGTCAGGTGCCCAAACAGATCAGGCGAAGCGGAAGGGACAACAAAGAAGGTGTTGAGTACACCATGACGCAGTGGTATCCCAAAATGGCTGAGTACTCCGACAGGGGTTGGCACACCCAACAATATGTGAACCGAGAGTTCTTCGGTGTGTACGGAAACTATGATGTACACATCACTTTGGATTCGGATTACGTCCTGGCGGGAACAGGTGTTTTACAGAACGCCTGCGATCTGAATCAAATGGTAGCTGAGGTCTATTGCCGGAAGGAAGTAGACGGGTTGCCGCCAACCGAACCAGAGCAGACCTGGCATTTTCGAGCGGAAAGGGTCCATGATTTTGCCTGGGCAGCGGACGACGACTTTGTGATCCAACACGAAAAGATTGACAGTACAGACCTGTATTTCGTTCGCTTGAACAGTACAGATAGAGAAAGTTGGGAAGTCATGGCGGCATTGACGGTTCGAATGTTCGAATTGATGAATAAAGAATTTGGTCGGTATCCGTATCCGCAATTTTCCGTCATCCAAGGAGGAGATGGAGGAATGGAATATCCCATGTGTACCATGGTCTTGGGCAATGGAGCGAAAGACAACCCAACGGGATTCATGGGCCTGGTTGTCCACGAAAGTGTGCACAGCTGGTATTACGGAGTATTGGGTTTTGACGAGCAGCGCTATCCGTGGATGGACGAGGGGTTCACCACCTATGCTGAAGACGTGATGATGGACATGATATTCAATGAGGGAAAGAAAATAAATCCACACAGCTCGAGCTACAGAAGCTATAATTATCTCCGTTCCAAAGGATGGCAGGAACCACTGACGACACCTGCAGATCATTTTAGCCGCAACAGATCGTACAGCGTAGGTTCCTATTCCATGGGAAGTTTGTATCTCTCGCAGCTGGAATACATCGTTGGTAAGGAAACGCTAAGAGCCTCTTTGAGGGCCTTCTATCAGAAGTGGAAATTCGCTCATCCCGGACCAGACGATCTCTTGCGCATCATCGAAAAAAAGAGTGGAATGCAGCTTCATTGGTTCAGCGACTTGTGGACAGGTACTACACAAGGAATAGATTACGCCCTGGACGATGTTCGTTCAGGCGGCAAGGAAATGACGGCTCTATCCCTGAAGAGGAATGGTGATTTTCCCATGCCCCTGGAGATCCGCATCACCACCATTCATGGGGATACCAGATGGATATATGTGCCGACCGACCTGACGACCATACCGAAAAAGGGAAATTATACCTACGCTGAAGTCTGGCCTTGGACTCGGGTCAGTCAGCAAGCTTTGATCCCTGTTCCGTTCAGAGAGATCCAAGAGGTTGAGATCGATCCATATGGATGGATGGCAGATACGGACCGAAGCAATAACGATTGGACCAAGGAAAAGGAGAAGTAGCAGATTTTTAAATCGTTCGGTCAGGCGAGATCGAAGTCGATCTGCTTTTTATCGATGTCCACTTTTCGCACGCGTATGCGGATATCATCGCCAAGCCGGTAAACGCTCCCTGTAGCTTCGCCCACGATCTGATGATGGGCTTCTTCATAGACATAGTAATCGTCTTTGAAGTCGCGAATTCGGATCATGCCCTCACACTTGTTGTCTTTTAGTTCCACATAGACGCCCCAGTCCGAGATCCCGCTGATCACACCATCGAACTCTTCGCCTTCGTGTCCATCCATGTATTTGGTCTGCATGTATTTGATGGACGCCCGCTCTGCCTGAGTTGCCAGTTTTTCGCGTTCCGAACAGTGTTCGCATAGGGCTTCATAAGAAGCAGCGTCCAAGTCTTTTCCTCCTTCGAGATAATGGAACAAAAGTCTGTGCACCAGCACATCGGGATAGCGACGAATAGGGGAGGTGAAGTGCGAATAGAAAGGAAAGGCCAAACCAAAATGACCGATGTTTTGAGTGCTGTATTCTGCTTTCGCCATGGAGCGGATGGCCAGGGTTTCGATCAGATTGCTCCACCCCTTTCCCTTGACTTCCTGAAGCATGGAGTTCATGCTCTGTGTAAGCGTCTTTCGGCTTTGACTCTTCACTTGATATCCAAAGCTTTTCGCTACAGTCTGAAGGTTTTGGACTTTCGTAGGGTTGGGTTCATCATGTACGCGGTAAACGAAGGGAGGCGCCTTTTGACCCTTGGGCACACGTCCGATTCTTTGGGCCACCTCCCTGTTGGCCAGCAGCATGAATTCCTCGATCAGGTGATTGGCGTCCTTCGAAACTTTGAAATAGATGCCCGTTGGCGTTCCCTTGTCATCCAAATGAAACTTCACCTCTTCTTTGTCGAACATCAATGCCCCTGAACGCAGGCGATTTTTTCGAAGCTCCAAGGCAGCGTGATGTAAAGTGAGTACAGCTTCTTTAAGCCCATGATCGGCTCCCTCAATGACCGCTTGAGCGTCTTCATATGCGAAGCGATGATCGGAATGGATCAGGGTTCGGCCGAACCATCGATCGTGCACAACGCCTTGTCTGTCCATTTTAAAAACAGCGGAAAAGGTGCACTTATCTTCATGTGGCCGCAGCGAACACAGTTCGTTGCTCAACACCTCCGGCAGCATGGGAACCACCCGGTCCACGAGGTAAACAGAGGTGGCCCGCTCAACCGCTTCTTCATCTAAAACGGACCCCGGCTTTAAGTAGTGCGTCACGTCTGCTATGTGCACGCCAACTTCAAAGAGATCATCGTCCAGCCACTGAAAGGAGAGCGCATCATCAAAGTCTTTGGCATCTGCCGGGTCGATGGTGAAGGTGGTGACCGACCGCATATCTCTGCGCTGGGCGACATCTTCCTTGGTTATATCCTTAGGGATACGTTGTGCTTCTCGCTCTACTTCTTCGGGGAAAGCATATGGCAGATCGAACTCTGCAAGGATGGAATGGATCTCCACCTCATGGTTTCTCGGATCACCGAGCACTTCTGTGATCTCGCCAAACGGGGAAGAGGCTCTTTTGGGCCAATCCGTCAGCTGTGCGATGCACTTTTGTCCGTGCCGCGCACCATTCATTTTGTCCTCAGGGATATAGAGGTCTACAAGCATTTTCTTGTTGTCGGGAATGAGGAAGCCGAACTTCCCGGCCTTTTCCAACACACCCACAAATTGGGTTCGCTTTCGTTGGACCACCTCAACGATCTCCCCCTCTGCTTTTCTTCCGCGTTTTCGTGCGTACAGACGAACCTTTACCTCATCTCCGTCCAGGGCTTGCCTCAGTCTTTTTGGAGAAATATAGATGTCTTCATCTTGTTCAGGAACAACTACATATGCTGCACCAGACTGTGTCATGTCCACTTTTCCGACCAGGAGCTGATCGAAGGTGATCAACTCAAAACGGCCCGGTTGACCGCTTTTAATGCGGCCTTCTGAAAGGAGCTGTTCAAGCGCAGCCTGTACCTTTCGGCGGCCATTCTCATCAGTGATTCCCAGTCGGGCAGAGAGTTGTTTGTAATTGACACCCTGACGAGGCGCCTTCCCAAGTTCGGAGAGAACGCTTTGAACCAAGGCTTTGGGGACCCGGCGAATACCGCGGGTAGATTTTTTTTTGGACATGGGCCGAAATCAGTTGGAAAGGTAAGCAGTCCACCAAAGGACCCGAATGAAGAATGGATAAGTTTTGACCCCATAAAGGCACCCTGGAATCATTGGCAATAGATTTGCAGAAAGCGAGCGAAACACAAACCATGAGCACTTTTTCCTTGAAAACAATCGTACCTGCGCTCATCACAGCCCTTCTTTTGCTGTGTCCGCGGGCAAACGCGCAAAGAGACACCACGATCGTGGAGATAGAAAAAGACTCGATCTATCGTGCGGCCAGTCAAGAAGAACTCCGGGCATTGATGCAGGAAATGCGGTCATATGCAGAAGAGGCTCAAAACGTTCTCAGGGACAAAATGCAGCGACGAGATTCCATTCAGGCGGAGTTGAGCGCAGGGAATATTTCTGCGGAG
Organism: Flavobacteriia bacterium; assembly: GCA_949516455.1. GTDB lineage: Bacteria > Bacteroidota > Bacteroidia > Flavobacteriales > Schleiferiaceae > RFXV01. Next base: position 9,489 of record CATILC010000169.1, read on the forward strand.
GAAGCAAGCAAAGCCGAGACCGAACTGGAGATTCAGACCGAACAAAGCCTGGAAGCATTGAAGCGTGCAATGGACCGAACACAAAGCAGCATGGATACGCTTTCTGGAAAGACGATCAGGAAAAAAATGAAGATCGTCATCAAGGGGTCTGGTGACGAAGAGCTGGAGCCAGAAGGAGGCGAAGAACTCGAGAATGAAAAGGACTGGCACTTCGATTTTGACTGGGAAAAAGGTTGGAAGAATGGCAAGAAGTGGGATGAGGAGCGAAGGAAGGAAGACACCAAGAGGACGCGCATGGTCATCGACTTCCACGGCGGGGTCAACCTGCTTTTGGATGACCAGGGGAAGCTTCCCGAAAACAGTGCGCGACTGGATGAATGGAGATCCAATGTTTGGGAATTCGGCTTATCGGGTAAAACGCGAATGGTCGGCAAGTCCTACGTGAAATACGGCATTTCATTTTCCTGGCACGACTGGACGTTGAGAGGGAACAACATCATTGACAAAGATTTCTTGAACAACCGACAAGTGGTCTTTTTGGAGTCTGGGTACAACGTAAGGCATTCCGAGTGGCGAAGCATGTTCGCGAACCTTCCGGTAATGCTGCAATTGGATTTCAGCAAAGAGGGCACTGATAAAGGGTTTACCATTGGCGCAGGGGGATATGGAGGGGTTCGGCTCTACACGCTTCGCGAATTGCGTTACGAGGACCTGAACAACGAGCGCAATTGGGAATACAACTACAACAACTATTTCATGAACCGCTGGCGCTATGGGCTGATGGCTCAGCTGGGGTATGGAAGTTTCAAAATGACCGCTCAGTACGATATGAATCCATTGTTCCGCACAAAAAACGAATCCACTGATGGAAATTGGAACAACTGGTGTTTCACCATAGGCTGGAGCTGGTGACCCGGCGAATGGAAAAGTCAGCATGAGAAGCACGCAGACTGATGATAAGGGCCATTTGGTCTGGCACCTTTCCGATTGGGCTTCCCTCCAAAAGGAGGAGCTTTATAGAATACTGCGTCTTCGACAGGAGGTCTTTGTTTTGGAACAGTACTGTCCGTTCGTAGACAACGACGACTGGGATCAGCACGGCGCCCACCTATGGGTGTGTGGGCAATCGGATAAAAGCGTTTTGGGATACAGCCGAATACTTCCGCCCAACACCTTGTACAAGGAAGCCAGCCTCGGACGGGTAGTGGTGGAACAATCCGCCCGAGGAGCGCAATTAGGCCTTCAGTTGGTAGAAAAGAGCATCAGCTTGATAGAGGAGCGCGGATATGGCGCCATCAAAATACTGGCCCAGCACTACCTCCTTGACTTCTATGCACGGTTTGGTTTTTCCAGAGAAGAAAGTATCTGGGAAGACGATATTTTGCACTACCACATGGTCAGGCAGGCTTAAAGCCTAAAGACTTTCGAACCCTTTGCAAAACTGGTGCACTGGCTGCGCGCGCCTTGTCTGCTCCTTTTTTCAGTTCTTCTTCCAGGGCGCTGGGATCTTCCATCAGTCTTGTGAACTCGCCTCGCTCATCTCGGAAACGCTCGAGGATCAACTCGAACAATGCAAGTTTGGCGTGACCGTATCCGAATCCACCGCTTTGGTAGTTTTTTCGCATTTGTGCGGCCTGAGCCGGATCTGCAAGCAGTGAGTAAAGAGCGAACACATTACAGCTGTCCGGATCTTTGGGGTCATCCAGCCCCAGAGAGTCGGTGACCACCTTCATCACTTGCTTTTTAAGTTCTTTTTCCGGTGCGAACACATCGATGATGTTGCCGTAGCTCTTGCTCATTTTTTGACCGTCCGTTCCAGGAACTGTTTGAACATCGGATTGAATGCGGGCTTCAGGAAGCACCAAGAGTTCTTCCGATAGTTGAGCGTTCAGCGCGCCAGCGATGTCCCGCGTCATTTCAAGGTGTTGCTGCTGATCCTTGCCCACGGGAACGAATTCGGCGTCGTACATGAGAATGTCCGCAGCCATCAGCACGGGATAGGTGAAAAGCCCCGCGTTCACATCGCTCAATTTGTCGCTCTTGTCCTTGAAAGAGTGCGCATTGGCCAACATCGGAAAAGGCGTGAAACAGTTCAGATACCAGGCAAATTCGCCGACTTCGGCCACATCGCTTTGTCTGTAGAAAACATGCCGGTCTGTATCCAGCCCACAAGCGATCCAGGCCGCAGCCACCGCCCTGCTGTGTTCCTTTCGGGAGGCCGCATCTTTTATGGAGGTGACCGAGTGCATGTCTGCGATAAAAAAGAAGCACTCATTATCAGGACGTTGCGAAAGTTCAACGCCAGGCAAAATGGCACCCAAAAGGTTGCCAAGGTGTGGTTTTCCACTGCTTTGAATGCCAGTCAGTATGCGTGCCATATGAAATCAACAGAGAAAGCAAACATACACTTCCCACCCCCCATTCAACTACTTTTGCCCCGTGAAAACGCTCAAGACACCCTTCGTTCTTATTTGGAAAGTTTGGTTCTATGTGGCGGTATTCTTGGTGATCGTCGCCATCTTTCCCTTCATATGGAGGTGGAGCAGAAAAGAAAGCGACTATCCGCGTTTTTTCGTCTGGTCTCAAATATGGGCAAAAGCCGTGCTGATGGGCTCCTTTCTTCCGCTGAGCGTGCGCAGAAAAACCGAGGACCTTCCAAAGCAGTGCATCATCGTTTCCAACCACACCAGCATGTTGGACATCCCATACAATTTGTTGCTTTTTCCAAGGCCGTTTCTGTTCATTGGAAAAGTGGAGCTTTCCAGGCTGCCGCTGTTCGGACACTTTTACAAGCGGACGAACATCTTGATCGACAGGTCTTCATTGAAGAGTGTACGAGAGACCATGCGCGTTGCGGACGAGAAGCTCAATGAGGGCTATAGCCTCTGCATTTACCCGGAAGGTGGTGTTCCGGAACATGAGGTTTTCATAGGGAAATTCAAGGAAGGAGCTTTTCGGCTGGCCAAAGAACACGGGCTTCCCTTGCTGCCGATCACCTTTGCGGACAACAAAAAGGCGTACCCCTATGTCTGGAACCTGGGCGGACCGAGACGATTGAGAGCCACGATCCATGAACCGCTTGCCACGGACGGGAAGAGTGTTGAGGAACTGAAGAAGATCCTCCGCACTACCTTTGAAAACGAATTAGAGGAATACGGCATCTCCAATGAAACTCAGTAAAGAAGAGATTGAAAAACTGGCTCACCTCGCACGCCTCGAGTTTGCAGAAAATGAGCTGGAGCAAATGAAGGCAGATCTTGAAAAGATCCTGGCCTTTGTTGGCCGTATTGACGCGCTGAACCTGGAAGATGTCGAGCCGCTTATTTACATGAACAAGGAGGTGGACAAGTTGCGGGCCGATGAAGCGAAACTCGAATTGACCAAGGAAGACGCCCTGAAGAACGCACCGGACAGGGACAGTGATTATTTCCGCGTACCCAAGGTCCTCAAGACGGACTAAGGACGCTCCTCAGATTTGTTGCAGCCAGTCATGGCCAGCTGCACGCCAGCCAACACGAACTGCTCAATACAGCTCGTGCTGGAGGCACAAATAGTGTTTATTTCAGCCGCTTCTCCTTCTGTCCATTGACCCAGAACAAAATCGGACTGCCTCCCCTTGGGGTAGTCGTTTCCAATGCCGATCCTCAGTCTTGAAAAATCGGACCGCCCCATGATGGCAATAATGTCTTTGAGCCCGTTGTGTCCACCATCGCTCCCCTTTGAGCGAAGACGCCTTTTACCAAAGGGAAGAGCCACATCATCGGTGACCACCAGTAGGCGTTCGAGCGGTATTCCCGATTCTTTGAGGTGATAGCGCACCGCCTTGCCACTGAGGTTCATGAATGTGGAAGGCTTCAACAACAAGACGGAACGGCCTTTCAGCCGCCACTCCAGGAGATCTCCGTAGCGGACCGTAGAGAACGACCCGCCGCAGGAATCCGCAATGTGGTCAAGAAGAGTGAAACCGATGTTGTGTCGGGTGTTCACATATTCTGACCCAGGATTCCCGAGGCCTACGATAAGAAAGCGGTCCACTGGGGTCCCTTAGGACTCTGAAGAATCTTCTCCACCTTCAGCAGCACCCTCTTCGCCGCCTTCTGCACCTTCTTCCTCTTCCTCGTCTACAGCTTTACGGCTTGTACCTACGCCAACAATGACCGAATTGGCCGCATTGATGATCTCATACTCACCAGCGGCGGCGATATCTTCGACGCGAATGCTTTCACCAATGCGCAGCTCACTGATGTCGATGTCGATGGCGTCAGGCAAGTTCTTGGGTAAAGCCTTTAAGATCAACTTTCTGAGATTCTGCTTGAGCTTACCTCCATTTCGCACACCTCGTGAGCTTCCGTTCAAGCGAACAGGAATCTCCATTTGCGTCACCTTGCCCTCTACGAGTTCAATGAAATCAACATGGACGATGTCGTCTGTCACGGGGTGGAACTGAATGTCCTGCATGATGCAGGAAACGACCTTGTCGTCCACTTTGACTTGAACAGTGTAGGCATCTGGAGTATAAGCCAGTGTCTGGAATGAGGCTTTGGGTGTAGAAAAGTGGGTGTTTTCACCCGCACCGTAGATCACACACGGCACAAAGCCCTCTTTGCGCAGACGAGCAGCATACTTGCTTCCGAGATCGCTGCGAACACTGCCTTCTATTTCTATGGATTTCATTTCAGTGGAGTTGTTTCTTGTTTACATGATAAAATGGGAGCTGATCGACTCGTGGTGATGGACATTCCACATCACCCGAGCAAAGTGCTCGGCCACAGAGATCACCTTGATCTTTGGACTTTCTTTTTTCAGGGGAATACTGTCGGAAACCACCAGCTCAGTGAGCTGAGAACTTTCGATACGGTCATAAGCACTTCCAGACAGTACGGGATGAGTACAATAGGCCCGAACACTTTTCGCGCCTTGCTCCATCAACATGTCCGCGGCTTTGGTCAGCGTGCCAGCAGTATCGATCAGGTCGTCCACAAGGATCACATTTCGGTCCTTTACATCGCCGATGACCTTCATGTTTTCGACTACGTTCGCCTTCTTTCGCTCTTTGTAGCAAATGACCATTTCACAACCCAGCTTCTTGGCGTAGTTGTTGGCTCTTTTGGACCCGCCCACATCTGGGGACCCAATGGTCAGGTTTTCCATGTTTCGTTCCTGTATGTGCGGAACAAAGAGTGAGGAAACGAACAGGTGGTCCACAGGCATTTCAAAGAATCCCTGTATTTGGTCGGCATGCAGGTCCATGGTCATGACGCGTGTTGCACCAGCAGACCGAAGAAGATTAGCGATCAGTTTGGCCCCGATCGGAACGCGGCTTTTGTCTTTCCGATCTTGACGTGCCCAGCCGAAATAGGGCATGACCGCCGTGATGTGCTTGGCCGAGGCACGCTTTGCCGCATCGCAAAGCAAAAGGAGCTCCATTAAATTGGTGTCTGGCTGAAAAGTGCTGCCAATGATGAACACCCTCCCGCCGCGTACAGTCTCTTCAAATGAAGGCTGAAACTCGCCATCTGAGAACTCTGTAATAGTGACCTGGCCCAATTCCTGGCCGTAGCTCTTGGCGATCATTTTTGCCAGCGGCATGCTGCCTCGAACGGCGAATATTTTAGCTTTGGGCTTCATGACATGCTGATATTCTGTTGATTGCTGAAACAATCGTACAAAAATCGGGGTGCAAATGTAATTATTTCCTCAGGCATGACATAGTCATATAGTGCTTCAAGAAAAGAGCCGTTATAATTTGCTCAAATCAGATGTACTTTTGCGCTTCGCTTACTGCCCAGGTGGCGGAATTGGTAGACGCGCCGGTCTCAAACACCGGTGGGGCAACCCGTGCCGGTTCGAGCCCGGCCCTGGGCACTTTTTTTACTCGAAGACCCGACTGTCTATCACGATCGGAGCAGCCTTCAAAAAAGCGCTTATTTCTTTTTTTACCTGAATGTGGCGCGGGTCTACTCGGTATTCATTCATGGAGACACCATCGGAAAAGCACATCCGAATCGAAACATCCACCTCTTTGAGTGCCCTTGGGTCTTTTGTTTCCGCATGCTCAGTAAGCGAAAAGCCGTCGACCCCATTAATGGCGGATAGAGATGCGAGTTGATCCAAGACCCTGACGCGGTCATTGGTGGGAAGAGAGTCGATGAGCGCGAAGTGCACATCATGGTAAATGCTGCAGCGATCGGAGGCAGCAGGGTCTTCTACTCTGGCTTCCTCACAGGAAAAAGCGGTGTAGATCAACAGTAAGAATAGCAACAAACGATTCACGGAATCAAAGATGCTGAAACCCGCACAATCAATAAAAGCCGCATACCGTCCATATTGCGTCTGCTTTTTTTTCATCTTTAGGCTGATTGGTGCGGACGGCCCATCGGCTTCCGATGCCAGAAGGATCCATCCTGATCAATGGAGAAAAGAGAAAGCGAAACAGCAGTAAGCCAATTGGACCGAACAGCCCAAAAGCAGCTGAAGTATGACAAGGCCTACTTGAGGATGGCTGCAGAATGGGCACAGCTCAGTCATTGTACAAGGAAAAAGGTAGGCGCACTGATCGTTTTGGACCGCATGATCATTTCTGACGGATTCAACGGCTGCCCCACGGGTTTTGAGAATCCATGCGAGGATGAGACCGGCCAGACCAAATGGTATGTTCTGCACGCAGAAGCCAACGCCATATTGAAGGTGGCGGGATCCGCACAGAGTTGCAGGGGGGCGACCCTTTATCTAACGCTGTCACCCTGCAAGGACTGCAGTAAGCTGATCCACCAGGCAGGAATAAAGAGATTGGTATACACGAACCCATACAAGGACAGCGCGGGTTTGAAATTTTTGGAAAAAGCGGGCGTATTGATCGAACAAATAAGCACCACAGAGACATGAACAGCAGCATGACATTTTGGAAAACAGTTTTTATCGTCTTTTTTGCATCAAGTGCATTCGGGCAGGGCATTGAATTCAGGGACCTGAAGATCAAGGAAGCGCTGCAGGCAGCAGAAGACGAAGGCAAATTGGTCTTTGTCGATGCCTACACCGACTGGTGCGGCCCATGCAAATGGATGGCCGCGAATATGTTTCCGAATGAGAAGATCGGGCAGTTCTACAACAAGCATTTTGTGAGCATCCAAATGGATATGGAAAAGGGAGAGGGGCTCGCCTTTGCCAAGAGGCACGGGATCAGAGCATATCCAACCCTGCTTTTTCTGAATGGAAAGGAAGAAGAACTCATGCGTGCTCAGGGGGCCAGCCAGGAGGTAGAGGATTACTTGGAAAACGCGAGAAAGGCGATGGATCCAAAAAGAAATATGCTTTACCTACAGGCCGAGATGCCGTCGAGAAAGGAGGATCTCCGATTCATGGAGCAATACCTCGAGACCTTTGCCATGGCCGGAACACTGAAAGAAGAAGTTGTGCGGGAATTTTTTCTGCAGTTCGAAGCAGAGGAGTGGATGAGTGATGCGCTTTGGCCGCTGATCGAGCGTCATGTGTCGAATGTAGAGAGTCCGGTTTTCAGAGAGCTGGCCGGTAGAAAAGCACGGGTTTTGTCAGAACGCGGTGAAGAGGCCAAGAGCTACTTCACGCGGTGCATTACAGACCACTTGAGAATGAAGAGGTACAGGGCCAGAACAGACGAGGAAAAGGCAGCTTTTTTACGCGAGCTGGATCGCTGGCAGCAGCAATGGCCAGAAGACGCGTCCATCGCCCCACGCATGCTCTTGCTCGACGCCCGCTTGAATAAAGACAATGAGCAATGGAGGAAAATAGCCACGGAAAGCGCTCAGAAACACTTTTGGAACGACGCGGACATGCTCAATGAGCTGGCTTGGGAGTTTTATGAAAGCACAAAGGACAAAGGCGAATTGAGCGCGGCCTTGATCTGGGCAGAAAGAGCCGTCGAGCTGGCTCCCGAACACCACATACTCGACACACATGCGCACCTTCTTTGGGTAAATGGGTTATCCAAGAAAGCAATAGAGGTCGAAGGTCGAGCTATCGAGAAAGCAGAAGAAGAGGGAGCGGATGCATCGGCGTACAAAGCCTTTATCGCTGAAATCGAGCAGTAGTGGGGAGCTTCAAGAGCTCTTAATTGAATAAGCAAACAGAGTTTCAGCCCGGATGAAAAGAAGGATTTGGACGCCATTGGCTCTTGCCATCGCTATGGTTTTGGGTCTTTATATAGGACACATTTCCCAAAGCCGCGCGCGATTGGGCACCTACACTCAGACAGCAGGAGAGGGGGCCAAGGTTCGGCAGTTGTTGCGTCTTATCCAGTCGGAATATGTCGAAACCATAGACACAGACAGTCTGATGGACTTGGCCATAGCAGACATGCTTCACCGTCTCGATCCGCACAGCACCTACATTCCCGCCCCAGAAGTAAGCGCTAATGAAGAGGAGATGCAAGGCAGCTTTGAAGGCATCGGCATCGAGTTTCAGCTATATAAAGATACCGTCACTATTGTCCGCATCATAGAAGATGGTCCTGCACAGCGGGCTGGGCTCATGGCGGGAGACCGGATCTATGGGGTGGAGGACAGTTTGTTCTTTGGCCCGCAACTGAATACGGACAGGGTCGTGGGTCGGATCAAAGGCCCTGGAGGAAGCACAGTAAGCCTCAAACTAAGAAGAGCAGAGGACGGCCGAACGGAGGAGATCAGGGTGGTTCGGGGAAGCATTCCGCTGCCCAGCGTGGATGTTGCCTTTATGCTGAATGAAGGCACGGGGTTCATCAAGCTGAGCCGATTTGCCGAAACCAGCGCAGAAGAGTTCAGGCGTGCGCTTGTGGAGTTGAAGGATGCCGGAATGAAAGAGCTGTTGCTCGATCTAAGAGACAATCCCGGCGGACTCATGGATGCGGCAAGGGAGATCAGTGATGAGTTTCTGTCTGACGGGCTGAAGATCGTCATGACCAAGGACAGAAAAAATACGGAGCGCAGTTATCACGCAAGCAGTCGGGGAGTTTTTCAAAACGGGGCCATGGCGGTTTTGATCAACGAAGGGTCTGCTTCAGCAAGCGAGATCGTGGCGGGCGCGCTTCAGGACCACAGACGCGCGGTGATCGTGGGAAGAAGAAGTTTCGGAAAAGGCTTGGTCCAGCAGGAAATGAATTTGAGTGACGGCTCCCGCGTTCGGCTGACGACCTACCGATACTTCACCCCAAATGGCAGAAGTATTCAAAAACCATATACGAGCGACTACGAGACCTATCAACAAGAAACATTTGAGCGGAGCTGGTCGGACGACACATTGCGTTCGGCAGACGAGGCAAGGGAATTGGAGGAGGGAGGCATCGCCCCGGAGCGAAGGGTTTCTTTGGAAGCCGTTCCTGCAGACTTTTGGGTCTACCACAAATTTCCACCGGGCTTGATCGATGATTGGGCTTTCAAATACATCGACGAGAACAGAAAGAAGTTGAATGAATGGGAAGAGGGGACGTTCATTTCTGGTTTCGATGCCACCGAGCTCATACGGGATCTGCTCGCATACGCGAAAGAGGATGCCGAGAAACTGGAATGGGAGCCCGGTGCCCAGGAACGGCTCGCACAGAGAATGAAAGCGCTTCTGGCCCGAAATTTATACGGTCTTTCCGCCTTTTACCCGATCTACCTTCAGGACGATCCTTTTGTGAAGGCGGCTCTCCAGGAATTAGAACAATAAAAAAGCGACCTGCACATAGCGTGCAGGTCGCTTTGATAGAGTGAAAGCAGAAGGATCACTTCATGTCGGCAGCCTCTGACATCTCGTCAGCTACCTCCTCAACAGCATCTTCTACCATTTCAGCCGCCTCTTCAGCGCCCTCCATTACTTCTTCAGCTGCCTCCTCGGCGCCTTCCATTGCTTCTTCAGCCGCTTCTTCGACAGCGTCAACCGCATCTTCAACCGCCTCCGTTGCCTCTTCAGCAGCTTCTGTGGTTTCTTCCATGGGTTCTGCAGCGTCAGACGTTTCGGCGTTTCCGCACGCAACTGCGAAACCGAATGCCGTCATCAGCAAAAATAAATTGACCTTTTTCATTGCTTTTATTTTGTAGGTGAATGTTGGCGAAACTACGATTTAAAACTTTGATTTAGAAAGCCTTTCGTTATACTTCTCTACAAGAGACAAGAGGTCTGTGTCCGCAAGAGCGGCTTCAATTTGTGAAACTGGGATCCGCTGTTGTTCCATGGAGTCGCGATCTCTGATGGTAACCGTTTCATCCTCAAGAGTTTGGTGGTCTACGGTGATGCAGTACGGCGTACCAATGGCATCCTGCCTCCTATACCTTCTGCCGATGGCGTCCTTGTCGTCGTATTGTATTTCAAAACGCGACGCGAATTTTTGCTGAATGCTGCGTGCCTTTTCGGGAAGGCCATCTTTCTTGAGTAAGGGAAGAATGGCCACCTGAATGGGTGCCATTGCCTTGGGCAGCTTGAGTACCACTCTACTCGAGCCGTCCTCGAGTTGTTCGTCTTGAAGGCAGGCGGACAAAAGTCCGAGGAACAAACGATCCAGACCAATCGAGGTTTCCACCACGTATGGGGTGTAATGCTCATCGATCTCCGGGTCGAAATAGGTGGTCTTCTTTCCGCTGAATTCGCCATGCCGCTTCAGATCGAAATCAGTGCGTGAGTGGATCCCTTCGAGTTCCTTGAAACCAAAAGGGAATCTGAATTCAATATCGGCCGCTGCATTCGCGTAGTGCGCCAGCTTATCGTGGTCGTGGAACCGATAGTTCGTCTCATCCAATCCAAGGCTCAAATGCCAATTCAGACGGGCTTCTTTCCAATGGGCATACCACTCCATTTCGGTGCCGGGACGGACGAAATATTGCATTTCCATCTGCTCAAACTCACGCATGCGGAAAATGAACTGCCGCGCCACGATCTCATTTCGAAAGGCTTTGCCCGTCTGTGCAATGCCGAAGGGGATCCGCATCCGCGCGGTCTTTTGCACGTTCAGGTAATTGACGAAGATGCCCTGAGCCGTCTCCGGACGCAAAAACAGCTCAAGCCCTTCATCGGAAACAGAGCCAAGCCGTGTTCCAAACATGAGATTGAACTGGCGCACATCTGTCCAGTTACCGCTTCCGCTGACCGGGCACTTTATGCCCTGTTCGACAATGATGTTGTAGAGTTCCGTCAGGTCATTCTTTTCTGCCGCCGCCGCATAGCGCTCACGCAAACGAGTGGCCCCTTCTGTGTACTTCAACACGCGGGGATTCGTTTCCCGGAAAAGCGCCTCATCAAAGCCCTCAGCAAATTTCTTGGCCGCTTTGCCCACCTCCTTGTCCGCTTTGCCCAGCAGCTTTTCGATCTGATCTTCGATCAGCACGTCGGCACGGTATCTCTTTTTGGAATCCTTGTTGTCGATCAGCGGATCGTTGAAGGCGTCCACATGCCCAGAAGCTTTCCATACTTCGGGATGCATGAAGATGGCCGAATCGAGCCCCACCACCTCTTCATTGAGCTGGACCATGCACTTCCACCAATATGCGCGAAGCTTGTTCTTTAGAGAGGTCCCGTAAGGACCGTAGTCGTAAACAGCACCTAAACCATCGTATATGTCACTGCTCCGGAAGACAAATCCGTATTCTTTGCAGTGAGCGACAACTTTTTTGAAATGGTCGTCCATAGAAATTAGCGATCAAGGCGCAAATGTAGAATCTGTAGCCAAGCGAATGGGGGCGATCAAAAGGTATAATTCAGCCCCACACCCATCGATTCCCGGAATTGTGTGCGCGGGCCCCGTCCATTGGCATCGGTGAAGACAATGTCATCATCGTAGATCAGATGCGCCACCAATTGGACGGTCACGTATTCATTGACCTTCAGGTTGAGCGTATTTTCCCAGTTCACGTCAATGTTCTGCGGTTTGTTGAGGTAATTGGAAAAGAGGTCGAGCTTGGATCGAAAGTCGATGTTCTTGGCCACGTCGGTGGCGAACAGGACATTCATGTAGCCCCCGATCTCAAAACGACTTTTCTTCCCAGGCGTAATGACGTTTCCGCTGGAATCGACCTCAGCGGCATCGACACCGAAAGCGCCATTATCGGCCAACCGGCCGTTGTTGACCAGTGTCCACTTGGCGGTCGAGGGAGAAAAAAACAAGCTCAACTTTTCTCCTGCTTTATAGGTGAGTCCCACGCCCACATTGGTGTAGGCAGGAGCCAGAAAGTCAGAAACAAAAATGTCGGGAACAGAGGCTTCAAAGCCCTGCGCAAATTGCGTGCGAAAGGCAAGCATCAACGAAAGGCTCAGCCGGTCGGAAAGCCGCCTGTCCAAACGACTGTTCAGGTCGATCAGGTCATCGGTCTTCACCGATCGACCGCCCAACCACTGGTGTCCGTATCTCAGGTCCAACCGATTGTCCCATGCCCAGCGCCCAAAACTCTTTTTTGCGGACAGGTTGATCGAAACAGTTCCGCTCAGGGAGCTTTCTCCGCCCGCCTGCCAATTGCTCAGCGCTACCTGGTTGACGAGCAAATTGCCTCTTGCACCATAGTCCCATCCGCTGGGATCGATCAGACTATCAGCCTGTCCGGACGATAAAACAGGAAAGAAACAGACTGAGACGAGGGAAAGAAAAGTGGTGGGTTTCATTGGGGCTCAAAGATCTTATAAAGCAACTATCCAAACAACAGCTGGGCAACTTCGTCCACGCGCTTCATTTTGTGGAGCCTTAGTCCTTTTGGTGGGTTCTCCAGTTTTGACCGTGCCGACACGACCACTTCGGTAAAGCCCATTTTGGAGGCTTCCATCAGGCGTTGGTCCAATCGGCTTACCGGACGCAGCTCGCCACCAAGACCGATCTCGCTGCAAAAGGCAATGTCAAGTGAAATGGGGAGGTCTGCAGAAGACGAGAGTACAGAGCCGCACACAGCCAGATCAAGAGCGGGATCGTCCACACGAAGGCCCCCGGCGATATTCAAGAACACGTCACGCGAACCCAAATGGAACCCACATCGCTTTTCGAGTACAGCCAGCAGCATGTTGAGTCGTCTCGAATCAAAGCCAGTGGTGCTGCGCTGAGGAGTTCCGTATACAGCAGTGCTGACCAATGCCTGTGTCTCGATGAGGAGTGGCCGAGCCCCTTCCATTCCAATGCCGATCGCCACGCCACTGAGCGATTGGTCCCGAGGCCGGGTGAATATTTGTGATGGGTCGCTCACAGGATGCAGTCCGGAGCCCTGCATTTCGTAGATGCCCAATTCTGACGTAGAGCCGAAGCGGTTCTTTTGGGCGCGAAGCAGGCGATACATGTGCTGACGGTCCCCTTCGAATTGCAGGACGACATCGACCATATGCTCCAACACCTTGGGCCCGGCAAGCTGTCCTTCTTTCGTGATGTGACCGATCAATATGACGGGAACCCCCAATTGTTTGGCGATCTGGATCAGCCGGTGAGCGGATTCTCGGATCTGACTGACAGTTCCTGCCGCGGATTCCAGTTCTGGACTGAAAAGCGTTTGAACGGAGTCGACTACACAGAGTCCAGGCCTGCTTTTTTTCAGTTGATCGGCGATGAGTTCGACATCGGTCTCTGGCAAGAGCAGCACTTCTGTGTCCCCGGACGAAATTCTGTCTGCCCGGAGTTTGACTTGTTCGAGGCTTTCTTCTCCGCTGACATAGAGCACGGGCCCTGAGGGAAAACTCATGCTCAGCTGGAGCATCAGGGTGGATTTTCCGATGCCGGGTTCTCCGCCCAGCAGGATGACGGAACCCGGAACAAGGCCGCCACCGGTGACCCGGTTCAACTCAGGTTCAGCCAAGGCAACCCGAGGGGTCTCCTCCAAGCTGATCTCTTTGATGGAGCGAGGCGCAGAATGACCCGAAGAAGCAGAGGAAACTCTTTTAGAGCTGACGCGGAGCTTTTCTTCTACGATAGTGTTCCAGTGGTCGCATCGATTGCATTGACCCATCCACTGATTGTGGCTGCTTCCGCAGTTCTGACAGATGAAAGTTGTCTTTTTTTGGGCCATTGGCACACCCTCTTATTCCAGAGCGAAAGACATATAAAAGCCCGAGCTTAAAAAAGAGGGAAGAAGATCTGAGACCTTGTTGTCCAGCTTTTGAAGACTTTCGGATCTTTTAGAAAAGATCGAATAAGGAAAAACAGAGGAAATGAATTCGCCGTGTCCGAATTTCAGCAGGCGAAACCCAGCCTCTCTATGCAAACCGACGATGCGCGCTTTGGAAAAGAACTGTACATGCTCAAGATCTGGGTTGCTGCTCTGAACCGTCCCATGCCCATAACCAAGGGCCCTCTTGATCGTTAAAAGCCCATCTCCCATCCCATTTTTTTGAAGGAACTGCTGGGGTTTGGTCATAAGCAATTCGCGCGGACCAAAACCATTGGGGACAGTACTTATGAAAAGACCTCCTGGACGCAGGTTTTCCTTGACATAGTTCAACACCACGGTAGGGTCATCCAAGTGCTCTAAAACTTCTGTACACACGATAGCATCGAAAGAACCATGTTCTTTCAAGTCCTCTGCGGCCTCGGCACGAAAGTTCAAATTGGGAAGAGGGTTGTTGGACCGGGCTAACTCAATACTTTCCTTATCGATGTCCACACCCAAAACCTGATAGCCCATACTCGCAATGCCTCTCGAAACATTTCCATTTCCACAACCAACCTCCAGTATCCTTCGCGATGTGTCGTAGCGAAGGTCTCTATTGATTTCTTCGACAATGAACAGCAAGCGCTTGAGCTCTTCTACTCTTTCAAACTTTGAGACAGCCAAGATCTTCGATTTGATTTCTTCTTTCGTCATCTGTTGCCGCTCTTTAATTGAGGGTTTTTAGGTCGATTGTGAAGTGCTGAGCACATCCAAATAGAGTTCGCCGATCTCATTTGCCATTCTGTCAACCCCAAAGAATTGGTCAATGATATTCCGTGCACCCAGCCCCAATTGCGTCCGAAGAGAAGGATCTTGGACCAAGCGAGATATGCATTGAGCCATAGCCCTGTGGTCGAACTCGGGAAAGAGCAACCCAGATATGCCGTCTTCGATCACCTCTTTTGTCCCGTCCACTGGTGTGGCGACAATGGCTTTCTTCATCGCCATTGCCTCAAGAATGCCAATAGGCAAACCTTCCCACAATGACGGGAGACAATACACATCAAACTTTTTAAGGACCGCCGGAACATCTGTTCTAAACCCAACAAAATGAATGTATTCCATCATTCCGAGGTCTGTCGCAAGAGCACGGCAGTCCGCTTCCAACTCGCCACCGCCGACCAATGCAAAATGGACATTGTCGTGTGTCTTATGGACCTCAGCGGCGGCTCGAATAAATGTCAGTGGGTCTTTTTGTTTGGTCAGTCGAGCCAAGAATCCAACAATGACCTTACCATTTGGAATACCGAGTTCCTCGTGCGTGAGGGCCGACTCCCCATCAGGATTGAATCGGGTCGTGTTTACGCCATAATTCACCACCCGGCTATTGGGCATGTTCAATAAATTAATGCCATCTTGATTATTGGATTGGGAAACAGAGATGTTGCAGTTTGTGCGGTGCACCAAAAAACGCTCCCCACGTTCACGCATCAACCGAAGAGCGGGTTTCTGATCTTGGTGAAAAGACCAGCCGTGGATGGTGTAAAGAAGCGGAAGGCCCAGCTGTTTGGCGCCCCAAAAACTATTGGAACAAGCCCGCGTGCCGTGCGCGTGGACCAATTCATAATCACGACTTTCCATTAATCCTTTTACTCTGCTCCAAACCCGAACGTCAAAGGGACGCTCAGTTTCAATCACATGGCAGGGCACACCCATTTGCGAAAGCCGATCCACCATTTCTCCTTGGGTGAATGCCAGGACCTCAGAGGAGAACCGATCATCCAAATGGGCAACCAGGTCAAGCACATGGGTTTCCCCCCCACCGATCTTCCCTTGTCGTATCGTATGTAGGATCTTAATGGGCATTAAGTTTTTGGAAAACGTATTCGTTAAACGATCACTTTTCAATGTTAATCAAAAATCAGAATAATCATTCCTCCTATTAGGCCTAAAACTATTTTTTACCAACTCAGAAATAAAAGAAATCGGCGACTGCATTATTCAAAAACTTTTATGAACATCTTTACCACATGATCTCTAAAAACGTGGTCATCGTGGGCCTGCAAGCCACGGACTCTCCGATCGGCAGCAATTGCGTCAACATCGCACATGAATTGGCGCGAACAGGTCACAGGGTGCTCTATATCAACTATCCCTTCGACACCCGCTCATTGTTGAACCAGCTTTTTCGGCCCACAGAGCAGACACCCATCAGGATGGAGGTGTTGAAGGGCAAGACGGAGGAGAGGCAAAAGATCGCGGATAATTTACACGCGGTCTACCCACGAGTGGTGAACGCCTCTATAGGGTTTTTACCCGATGGAAATCTCTTCGACTTCTTCAACCGCATGAACAATAAAAAATTGGCCAGGCTGATCCAAAGGCATCTGAGCGCTTTGGACATGAAGGAGTTCATTTTATTCAATGACAGCGACATGGTGCGGAGTTTTTATTTGAACGATCTCTTGAATCCAGTGTGTTCGGTCTATTATTCTCGGGACAATTTGATCAGCCAGCCGTATTTCGCTCGGCATGGAAAACGACTCGAGGCCCAGCTGATCGCCAAAAGCGATTTGGCTGTGGCGAACTCTTTGTACTTGGCAGATTACTGCCGACAGTTCAATCCAAACAGCCATTACGTGGGTCAAGGTTGTGAAACAGACTTGTTCAAATATGGCGAGGAACGGGTCAGGCCCAAAGACATGCCGCAATTCAATAAGCCGGTAATTGGCTATATCGGCGCCCTGTTGAAGCTCAGGCTGGATGTGACCCTGTTGGAGGAATTGGCCCAAAGACACCCCGAATGGCAGTTTGTATTTGTGGGACCAGAGGACGAAGCCTTTGAAAAAAGCACACTCCACGCATTCGATAATGTCTTATTCACGGGCCCTAAGAAACCCGCTGAGCTTCCCGCTTACTTAAACTGTTTTGACGTGGCGATCAACCCACAGGAACTCAATGAGATGACCATTGGGAATTATCCCCGGAAGATCGATGAGTATTTGGCCATGGGGAAGCCCGTGGTGGCCACAATGACACGGGCCATGGTGGTCTTTGAGGAATTCGTTTACCTCGCAGAATCTGCCGAAGAGTACAGCACACACATTCAAAAGGCCTTGGATGAGGACACGGAGGTTTTGAGAAAAAAAAGATCGGACTTTGCCCTGTCTCATACCTGGGAGGCCAGCACTAAAGAGATTTTAGCCGCTGTGGAAAAGGCGATAGGCTCGGCTGGTCAAGAGGAAAGGTAACCTTTGTAGGTATTGTACCAAAGTTGGAAGATCAAGACATTCCACATTTTTTGATTGCTGACCTTCCCGTCCCTTAAATAATCATCCCGCATTTGAACAACAGAGTGAGGGTCAAATATATTTTGGGCCTTGAGGCTGTCTTCGTTGACAAGGTCGATCAATACAGACTGCAACTCGTCCTTCATCCATAGTTTCAATGGTGCGATAAAGGGCGCTTTAGGGCGATCCATCAGCTCCTCTGGAATGTACTTGTGCACGATATCTTTAAGCAAGGCTTTTGTTTGGCCATTTCGCAGTTTGAAAGCGCCGGGTAAACGAGCTGCCAACTCGACCACTCGATGATCGAGAAAGGGTTCACGTCCCTCTAGACCGACAGACATCGAGGCGCGGTCGATCTTGACCAAATTATTGTCAATGAGAAAAGTCCGGTAGTCCATTGCAAGAAGCCCGTTCAATTTATCTGAAGGGTTCAGCAAAGGCCCATCGTCAAAAGACGTGTGTTTCAGCTGATATGGCCGAACGAGCATTTTATTTAATTCTCTATTGGTAATAAAGTCACTGATTTGACGCATTGCGACATAGGCATCTGAGTGGCGCCATGTTTCCGCGATTTTATCGAAACGGGTGGAAAAATTGTAGAGCCCTGAAGCAAACGGAATGTTGGTGGGGTCAACATGCGACATAAGCGACCCGATGGCTTTTTGAATTGATTTGGGAAGCTTTTGCGTGAGCCTAAGGGATTGTCCGAATTTGTGATAGCCAGCAAATATTTCGTCACCGCCATCTCCCGAAAGGGCCACTGTGACTTTTTTTCTGGCCAAACGACTCACTAAAAGGGTGGGTACGACCGAGGTGTCAGCGAAAGGTTCATCATAAATGTGGGGGAGGTCCTCGAGCACACCACTCACATCATCAGGTGTGCAGATCAGTTCTGTGTGATCGGTTCCCAGATGTTTCGAAATCTCCGCTGCCTCCTTTGATTCGTCGTATGCAGCTTCTCTGTAACCGATGGTGAATGTTTTGACCGACTCGGATGAGTGCGCCTGAATGATCGACGCCACCGCAGCACTGTCATATCCGCCACTTAAAAAAACACCGACAGGCACGTCGGACACCATCCGATAATTGAAGGCGGAAATGAGCGTCTCGTGCATTTTTTCGAGAGCTTCCGAATAAGAGATTTCCAGCAGAGGCTTGTTGTAGTGTTCGTACACATTCCAATAGCGTCGTTGAACGGATTTTCGCGTCTTCAGATCGATCTCCAGAAAACAGCCAGGCTCGAGCTTTCGGGTGTTTTTGTAAATGCAATGGGGTGTGGGGATGTAGCTTAGCTTGAGGAACTCGGCCAGGCAGTCGAAGTCTAGAATTCCTTCAAAGCCAGGGTTCTTCAGGAAAGGTTTGAGTTCCGAACCAAACAGGAGAACATCGCTCCCTTCGTAGATATATAATGGCTTGACGCCCACTCTATCTCGAACGAGAAAAAAACGGGCGTTCTTTTCATCGAAAAGGGCAAAAGCAAACATTCCGATAAAGCGCCCCAAGGCGTCCATACCCCATTCTTGATAAGCCCTAAGGATAACCTCGGTATCGGTATTCGACCGAAAAGAGTGCCCCTTCAAAATGAGCTCGTTCCTTATTTCTTGAAAATTATAGATCTCTCCATTGAAGACAATAGCCAAGCCCTCAACGATCATCGGCTGGTTACCAAGCTCAGAAAGATCAAGTATGGACAGGCGCCTGTGTCCGAGCCCCACTTGCGCAAAGGGCATTTTGAACACTTGAGCACCGGAGGCGTCGGGCCCACGATGTTCAATGGAGTTGTTCATAGACTCGAGGTCTTGAACAGTTAGAGAGTTTCCGTAATCCAAGAAGCCAGTTATCCCACACATAGCTGTTTAATATCTGGCTAATGGGTTGAATACGCCCTTAATTCCACGGATGAAGGCTGTAAAATGGCGCCATTGCCCCTTGACCAAAAAAAGGAAACTATTCTTTGGAAGGGAAACAAGCACAAAGAAAACAGTGAAGGGCATCAGTTCAATAAGTGAAAAGTTACGCCACATGAAAAGCAGTCGGCTTCTTGTCATGTAAAACACTTTTAAGGGACTTACACGACCAACGGAGGCAGATTCCTTGTGATGAATACGTGCTCTTTGTTCACAGAATATATTTCGTCCACAACGACGAATTCTTTCACACCAATCGAGTTCTTCATAATACAGAAAAAAGTCTTCATCCATTGGTCCTACTTGACGGATGATTTCCATGGGCAAGAGCATGGCACATCCGTGCAGGTAACTGGTGGAGATCAGACTGGAATGCGCATTATCATCCTTTTCTCCATATCCAATGGATCTATTTCTACCGGTCAACATGTTCACTTGCGTACAGCCAGCGTATTCGATAACGCCAGGACTGTGAAAATAAAGGACCTTAGGGCTTACGCCTCCAAGGTTTTTTGTTGAAACGGCTGTTCTTACCAATTGGCTAATAGTATCGGCTTCGAGTATAGTGTCATTATTAACGTAAAACAGATAAGCACCAGAACAGTGCTCTAGTGCCAGGTTATTGCCGCCTGCGAATCCAAGATTCACGGCGCTTTCAATAACAGTGATCCGCGGGTCCATTGACCGAAAAGCGGCTCCGTCAAAGGATACGGATCCGTTATCGACGATGAACAATTCCCAATGGGTGTAATCCGCCAAAAGCAAACTCTCGACAAATGCAGTGGTTTCGTTAGCGCTGTTGTAGTTAACGGTGATAATACTGACCAGGGGCGGAGAACTACTCATGCCCTCTGTTTTTTCGTCAAATACAAGAATCCCAACGCTCCGGAAATGATCCCCATAAGCGTTTGCCCGCTGTGCACGAGTGTGGCAAAACTCAAGCCGACGGTCTCCGAAACACCGAGAACGCCTAAGCTGAGGACAACCAAATAATGGTAGGCTCCAACGCCTCCTGGGACGGGAACCACCATGCCCATGGCGGCGGCCACCATCACAAAAAGCATATTCGAATAACTCAAATCAGATGTTTCAGGCAAGGCGAATATACAGATGTAGACCATGAAGAAGTACATGGCCCAGATGATCAGTGTGTGGGCCACAAAAAGGCCTTTGTTATCGATCTTGGATAAGGTCTTGAATCCTTCGGCAAGGCCTTGTGCGAATCCGGTGAACTTTTGCCAGCCGCTCAGCGAACGAATGCGTTCTTTCCACTTCCACCAGATCAATCCCAGCAGCGCTAAGAAAAAAGACGCTCCAAAAAACCAGTTCATATTTGAGCCATCAGAAGAAGGCTGACCGGCCCCGGAAGCAGTTTCGTAAAAGACCTGGAAGTCTGAATAGGATGTGAGCAGCACTCCTCCGAGGAAGAGGAAAAGCATGAGGAAGTCTATGGCTCTTTCGAGGACGACAGTGCCGACCAGTTTGGAAACAGGTATTTCCTCAAGTCGATTCAGGGCCGTACATCTGGCGACTTCTCCCGCCCTTGGAATCGCCATGTTCGCGAGATAGCCAATGGCCACAGAGTGGATCGAAGACGCCTTTTTGGAGCGATAACCCATGCTTTCGAGCAGCAAGTTCCAACGCAGCCCGCGGCTTACATAGGCCACGTAGCCCATGGTCATGGACAACAATATGAAACGGTAATCGGCGCCAGCCAGGTTGGCCCACAAGGTCTTGGGATCCGCCTCCCGAAGAGCCAACCAGAACAGGCCTATGGCGACTCCGATGAAAAGGACATAACGCAGCGATCTGCTCAAAGGAGTGCCCACTTTATTTCAGTGAATTGGTGCGTTCGTCTGGGAAGACCACCCAGGGCTTGAATGACTTGGCCTCTTCAAACTCCATCAAAGCATAAGAAAAGACAATGACCACATCGCCTTTTTGAACGAGTCGGGCAGCCGGTCCGTTCATGGTCACTTCTCCGCTTCCGCGTTCACCGGGAATGATGTAGGTCTCCAATCGGCTTCCATTGTTGACGTTCACTACCACCACCTTCTCTCCAGAGA
>CATILC010000170.1 GCA_949516455.1 Flavobacteriia bacterium
TCTGCCCTTCCCTACCGGATCGGCCGGAGGATGGAATTCGAACGGCAGGCCTTCCTCTGAAATTCTCATCGCGCTCAATCTGACTTCCCGATCTGGAAGATCTCCGGCTGTCGCCTGCCGGGTTGCGGCCATCGGACTCTTCGAAACTCCGCTCATCCATTGCCCTTCGGATCCGGAGTCGCTCGGACTCCTCTCTGTCGGGATAAGAAGCGGCATATCCCCGGCTGCGCGAGGGAGAGGATTCCACGGGCGTCTCCGAAGACCTCAGACGAGCGTACTCACGATACACTTGCTGTTTTCCACTTCGGTCGGCGAAAGGGTCCGAGGCCGAACGCGTTCGGTCTGGCCGAACACCCCGAACGGCAACACCACTTCGATAGAACCCGCCACCACCGAAGGGATCATACCAAGCCCCGGAATAGTATGGGTTATATCCGTAATAGGGATGGGAATAAGGAAATGCACCGTAACCGTAGAAGGGAACGCCAAAGCCCATTCCATAGCCCATGGAGCCGCCCCAGCCAGAGTAACCGCTGTTCCAAAACAGAGAAGGGCTGCCCCAGCCGTACATATCAAAAGGCGAGTAGCCTGAAAACCCGAAGGGATCGCACATCCCGAACGAACCGAAGCGGTTCCATGGAGCACCCGATGCACCCATCCCATAAAAGTCATTGGCATCTTGTGGATCGTAGTAATCAAAACCCTCTTCCTCCTGATCGATCGGGTCGCTCTCTTCTTCGGCATACAGATCGATCCATTCGACATCGGGATCGTAATAGATGCCGTCATCCATCAGATTTGCCGAAAGGCCTGCGCGGTGGAGATCGCAGGAAATTTGAGTGATTACAAAGGAGAATAGAACTATTCGGAGGAGGAAGGAGTGGACTTTCATAGGCAGGCGAGCAATCCCTTTCATTAGTTTTGTTTCACAAAGATTTACAAAAAACATTCCACGATCTCAAGATGGCCAAAGTCCTAGCGAAAAGAGAAGAAGATTATGCGCAGTGGTACAACGATCTGGTCGTCAAGGCCGATCTTGCTGAGAACTCCGGTGTCCGCGGCTGCATGGTCATCAAGCCCTATGGGTATGCGATATGGGAAACCATGCAATCCGACCTGGACCGAAGGTTCAAAGAGACCGGACATCAGAATGCCTACTTCCCCATATTCATTCCCAAAAGCTACTTCAGCAAAGAAGCCGATCACGTAGAGGGCTTTGCCAAAGAATGCGCCGTGGTGACCCACTACCGCCTGAAGAATGCAGAGGATGGTTCGGGAGTGGTGGTCGATGAGGATGCACGCTTGGAGGAAGAATTGATCGTTCGCCCCACCTCGGAGACCATCATTTGGGACACCTATCGCAATTGGGTCCAAAGTTACCGGGATCTCCCCATTCTCATCAATCAGTGGGCGAATGTGGTTCGCTGGGAGATGCGTACCCGTCTGTTCTTGCGGACCGCAGAATTCCTCTGGCAGGAGGGACACACGGCCCATGCCACACAAACCGAAGCCGTTCAGGAAGCAGAGACCATGCTTCGCGTTTACGCAGAATTCCTGGAAGAAATTCTGGCCATCCCCGTGATCCGGGGAATAAAGACTGAAAGCGAAAGATTCGCCGGGGCCCTCGAAACATACTGTATAGAGGCACTTATGCAGGATGGAAAAGCCTTGCAGGCCGGCACCTCGCATTTTCTGGGACAGAACTTTGCCAAGGCCTTCGATGTCAAATTCCAGGACAAGGAAGGAAAGGTCGATCATGTCTGGGCCACCTCATGGGGTGTATCCACCCGACTGATGGGCGCACTGATCATGAGTCATTCGGACAACAATGGACTGGTATTGCCACCTCGTTTGGCACCGACCCAGCTTGTGATCGTCCCCATCTACAGAGGACAGGAGGAGCTGGACGCCCTGCGGCCAGTGGCCGAAAAGCTGATGAAAGAACTCCACGACCATGGCGTCCGGGTTCGTTTCGATGATCGGGACACCCACAAACCCGGATGGAAGTTCAATCAGTACGAACTTCAGGGTGTTCCGTTGCGCATCGCACTGGGAAAAAGGGACCTAGAGAACGGAACAGTGGAGCTGGCAAGACGAGATACTTTGGAAAAATCATCCATTCCATTAGAAGAAGTGGCTGACACGGTCAACGACTTACTTGGCCAGATCCAGCAATCTCTTTTTGAAAGGGCACTCCGCTTCCAGAAGGCGAATACACACCGAGTGGACAGCTGGGAAGAATTTGTGGAACGGATCGAAGAAGGCGGATTCCTTTCCGCCCATTGGGACGGAACCGCAGAGACCGAAGAACGGATCAAGAAAGAAACCAAAGCGACCATCCGCTGCATCCCCCTGAATGCCGAAGAAGAAAACGGGAAATGCATTTACAGTGGAAACCCATCGAAAAAGCGGGTTTTGTTCGCAAGGGCATATTGAGTGGAATGAACGAACAGGAACGCATATTGGAGTTGCTCCGCGAGCGATCGGGCACCAAGCAGGCAGTTTGGAGGAATGCCCAGAGGGCTTTTGGGGAATTGCGTTCCGTAGCCGCAGAAGAGGCAGAAGGTCTGAGAGAGGCCCTGGGAAAGGAAGCCCAAGAGGTATCGGTGAACTTCACCGAAAAAGGAGATCTTGAATTCCGGCTGCAGTTCTCCGGGGATGTTCTGATCTTTCTCTTGCAGACAAATGCCTATGCGCTCGAAGATCAGCACGAGCTGATGAAGTCTGACTATCTGAAGAACCAACCTCTGAACGGCTATTTCGGGCTTATCCA
>CATILC010000171.1 GCA_949516455.1 Flavobacteriia bacterium
ATGCCGGAGGGTGTCGGGCTGTGGTTCTCCCTTGAGCCTTAGCCGGATCACGAGCGCAAGCGAGTAACTGAAAAACACAATTCCAGCCCGCCTCAATACATGCCTTGTCACAAGCTAGCCCCGCAGCACTTTGACATAGTGCACCTGCAGGTCATTTATCTGAATAGAAATGAAATAATGCCCTTTCGGCAGTTCCAAAGGCGGTCGCCAGATCACAGAATATTTGCCCGCTTCCATGGACTGCTCGTCCAAAACTGCAAGCTGCTGACCTTGAAGGTCGTATACGGCAACGGCCACTTTTGAGCACTTGAACACGCCGTACTCGATCTCCAATTCCTCGCGGAAAGGATTGGGGAAAGCCGAATAGATCATTCCTTTCTCCAAATGGAGCTCGGAGGCACCGATGGGCACTCCATTGCCGTCCAGAACAATATCCCAGCTCCCTTCCAGCTCGTTGTTGGCGTTGGTGTTCAGCGGTATGATGCGGTGCGTAGCGTCGTAAGCTCCGCTGCTGATACTGGCCGCTGCATCCGAAGCGATGTACGGATCCCCTTGAAAATAAAGCTGTGTGATCAGTGGAGCAAAACCCGGAGGAGTGATCCGAAAGTGAATATGGGCTGGCCGATAGCTCGCACCATTGAGATAGAATCCGGGCATGACCGTTTCAAAAAGGTAAAAACCCTGGCTGTTGGCATTCACCCGACCACGCAAACGGAAGCCGGTATTGTCGTACGCTCCGTTGCCGTCCGCATGCCAGACATCGATCTCCGTATTGGACAGGGCCTGGGTGCAATCCAGATTCAGGACCCGTCCGCTGATGATCAGCCGCTGCCCCACTTCACCCGGACCGGCCAGCTGCCCATTTTGGATGAACGGCGCATTTGGCGTGTAAAACGGACCTTGTCCGTAATAATCCACTGTTGATGGTTCGCAGCTCCCCTCCTGCCCCTTTTCTTTATCCTGCTTGATGGCTTGCTCCGCCTTCAACACACCTGGTACAGCAGCTACAGAAAAAACCGAAAGCGAGGTATTCCTCAAAAACGCTCTTCTGCTCTTCTTTTTCATTTGGGAAAGCTAATGAATGTGTTCGCTCTGAGCGCTCACTTCGGAAAGGTCAAGAAGAACATCCTGGATCGTGTCGTGGACATTCAATACCGCAGAACCCGATAAGCCTTTCAGCTGAATGGATCAGTTGCAGAGGAGTCGACTTCTGAGAAACACCTCATTAATTCTGCCTGAAAAACTTGCGTATGTCATTTATTTTCAGTACAATAAAGAGTAAATCAATCCAATCTTTTATGAGGGAAACCTACACCAATGCCTATGAGATCGAATACCTCTTTGAGGAAATGCCAAATGGCGACATCAAATGGACGGGGGCTTTCGACGGCTGCCGAATGAATGAATCAGACGGCCGCATCAATATGGTCAACCCCAAGGGCGGACCCCAACTGAAAAAGGGGCAGATGCTCAGCCATATCACTCGCGGAGACTTCAACATACTCATCGATCACTTTGAGCGCATAGAAGAGGGTTTTCTGATCAAGACCAATGCAGCAGAAAACGACGGGAAAACCTTAGAGGAACAAGGCCTGATCCCAGAGAATTTCCATCTCTACGATAGAGTGGATATGAAGGACCACCAAGAGCGCACCAAGACCGATTGGTGGAAGAAGAAATCTTCCTCCGCATCTTAGCGGCTGAAAAGCCATTCCCTTATGAAGCCCTTTCTGGCCATTGCCCTACTTCTTAACGCTGCGGCCTGCATTTCCCCAGCCTCAGATCCGACCGAAAAGAATGAGGTACCCTACATCCTCGTCTCAAAAGACAACAAAGGCCAGATCGGTGAATGGCTGCACATTCTGGATCCACAGCTTCAGATCAAGGAATTCTACGGCATACCCCTCGATTCGCTGGAATTCTATCTGGATCGTGCCCAGGCTGTGGTGATCGGCGGCGGGAAGGACATTGATCCCGAATGGTACGATCAACCACAATACAGACCACTCTGCGGACCTGTAGACCCGTATCGGGACAGTCTGGAATATGCGATGATCTCCTACGCCCGGGAGAAGTTGCTCCCCACCCTGGGCATCTGCAGGGGCCAACAGATGATCAACGTGACCTATGGAGGTACGCTCATACCGGACATTCCCAGCTTTATCGATACACCCCAGGCGCACAAAAGCAGCAGCGACAGCGCCCACAGCCTTTTGCCTGTGACGGGATCGTGGATAAACGATTCATTTTCCTCGGAAGTTTTCTGGGTCAATAGTCGGCACCATCAGTGCGTTGACGCACTGGCAGCGGGCTTCCGAGTGGACGCCTACGCACCAGACAGCGTGATCGAGGCCATATCCTTAGCAGATTCCATTCATCCATTTGTGCAGGCTGTACAATTTCATCCTGAAGACCTTAGGGATACCCTCTCCAACAGTTGGGGTGCTTTGTTTCTTCAGGCCGTCTCTTCTCAACACAACGAACTTCATGCCCATGAATAAGGTCAATCTGAAAGAAAAACTCGCTCTGTTCTCGGACCATTGGCATCCGAGGATCGCCGGTGAACTCAATGGACAGCAGGTGAAGCTGGCCAAGCTGCAGGGTGAATTCATCTGGCACAGCCATGAGGAAGAAGACGAGATGTTCCTGGTGTTGGATGGAGAACTGACCCTTGAATTTCGCGACCGAACAGTTGTACTGAAGGAAAATGAATTTCTCATTGTACCGCGTGGTGTGGAGCACCGGCCTGTGGCGCACAATGAAGTCTCTGTTATGCTCATTGAACCAGCGAGCACCGTCAATACCGGAAAGATCAAGAACGAACGTACCCGGCAAGGACTCGACTACATTTGATGTAAGCATCATATTCGCTCCGAGCGTTCATCTTACCTTACTTACGTTTTAATATCACCCAAGCATGAATCGCATTTCCCACCGATGGACCCTCTTGATCTTCCTCGCCTTTACACTGACGATGGGCTGCAGCATACCGGAGGATCCTTCAGAAGAAAAGTTGCCATTCACCTACTGGGGACATCGGTACCTGCTCACCTCAGATGTGGCCTATGGAACCGATCCTGAACAGCAACTGGACATCTACAGGCAGGGGCAACGGCTCGGTGAACTGGAATGGTGGCGGAATGACAGCTCATCGCACCCTACCCTGATCTTTATTCACGGAGGTGGCTGGGTCGGCGGAAAAAAGGAAACGGACATCACTTCGATCACCCCCTATTTGCAGCATGGATGGAACGTGGTGAACCTGGAATACCGAAAAGGAGAAAATACCGCACCAGCGGCTGTGGAGGATGTGCTCTGTGCCCTTGAATGGATCGCGGATCATGCAGAAGAATACAATTTGGACATGGACCGGGTGGTGCTCTCCGGAGGTTCGGCAGGAGGACACCTGAGTTTGATCGCCGGATTCTTGAACACCAAAGAAAAAGGCCCGTATTGCCACGCCGGAGACCGAATGAACATCCGTGCCGTGGTGAATTGGTTCGGCATCACCGACATTGAAAAGATCGAGACCTACCTGCGGAGCATCAAACCCGACTGGAACTATGCAGGGATGTGGATCGACGGGACTGAGAAGGTGGACAGCATTTCCAAAATGTATTCACCTGTGCACCACATCAGCGAAGGCACGCCACCGGTACTGACCCTGCATGGGGAGCTCGACTCCGTCGTACTCTTCGATCAGGCCACAGAGCTGCACAGGCTGCTCGACAGTGCTGGCATTCCCAACCGACTCTTGTCCGATCCGATGGGCAATCATGGAGGCTTCTCCAATGAGCAGTATCAGGCATTCTATGAAGCCATCTTTGAATTCCTCGGCCCGCTGACCGAAGCATGAGCATTGCTGTAGAGCAGATGATCTACTGCACCTCGGTGCGGGTGAGCGCATAGGCAGAGAAGACGCCATATCCGTTCACAATGTTGGAATGGACCTGCCGTGGTTCGGCAAAGGGATTACCGGATTCAAAACCACTGAGCCCTATGCCCTGTTTGAAGAGGTCTTCTTCCAGGACGTAGAGATCCAAAAAGACGGTGTCCGGAATAAAGAAAGAGGGTGAAAAACTGACGACGATATCCTTGGAACTGCCGCCCATGATGTCGGGGCGCACATAGGCCCATTCAAAGATCTCCTCGCCATCTCCAAGATCTATCCCCGCATCGCTTTCAAACTCGAGGAAGGGCGAATTGGACGAAAAGTAGATCTTCTCCTCCCATCCCATGGACTCGGTAGCCGTGAAGCTCAGGTAGTAATAGCGTTCCGCAGGCAAACCGGGAAGCGTCATACGCACATCCATTCCTCCAGGCTGTACCCAACTGAGTTGGCTGGGCGCTGCTGGCACAGGCACCTGAGCCACGGCAGTGGCCTCCTCAAAATTGGTGTGCCGTACGGAGATCGAATAACTCTTGGCACTTTGTACTGGCTTGGACGAGGCAAAGACTCCTGTCTCAAAACCGAAAGACTGATACGAAAGGCTGTCCCAGAGCAGTCCGTCCTCGTACATCAGCACCTTTGCATTGGGCAGGTCGTAGGGCGTTTGTTCTGATCCAAACACGGGAATGCTGTAACTGACCTCCACCACAGGAGGCTCCCCGGGACTCAGGGCCGAATGCACCACTAGTCTTGAATCTGGGGATTCGACAAAGTAATCGAGCTTGGAGTTGAAGAACTCCTCCGAGCAGCTGCAGAGGAGCAAGGCCAGGATCGAAAAAAGTAGGGTTTGCCTCATGCTTAGAATTTGAAGATGTATCCGATGGACGGCAGTATGGGAAAAAGACTGACCTGCCTGACCTCCCGTCCGCTGTTGTAATTATCGCGCACATAGAGGAAGAAGGGATTCTGATGATTGTAGGCGTTGTAGGCGCTGATGTTGAAGACCCGACTTCCCCACTTGGTCTTTTTCTTGAAATTCAGACTTACATCCAACCTGTGGTAGGCGGGCATCCGATAGGCGTTGCGATCGCTGTAGCGCTCCACCAGTCCGCCGTAGTATGCGTCAAAGAATGACGTGACTTGAGGCCCTCTGTAAAACTCAACCGGCATGGTGATGGTGTTGCCACTGCCGTAGACCCAGGTCGCCCCAATGTCGACACGCTCGCTGATGTCGTAAACGAGCACCACTGAAAGATCGTGTCGGCGGTCGAACTTATATGGATAGATCTCGCCATTGTTGAGCTCTTCAAACTGCCTCTTGCTCCAAGCCAGTGTATAGCCCACCCAGCCCGAGAGACGCCCCAGTTTTCGCTGAAGGAGGAACTCCATTCCGTATGCCCAGCCCCTTCCATTGGTTTCGATCTGCGACTGCCAGTTGGAGCGGGAAATAAAGGAAGCCCCTTCCTTGTATTCGATCAGGCCATCCATCCACTTATAATAGCCCTCTATGGAGAGATCTAGTTTGTATTTGGGGATCGAATGCGACAGCCCCGCTGCGATCTGCTGCGAAGACTGCGCAGGCACCTGGGAGGTGGCGGGCACCCAAAGATCGGTGGGCAGTCCCACTGATGTATTGCTCAACAGGTGAATGAACTGCATCATGGAGGCATAGGAGAGTTTGGCGCTGAGCCGCTCATTGATCAGATAGCGGCCCGAAACCCGGGGCTGCAGCGAATTCAGATAGTCTCCATCCACGGCATATCCGGCGTAGTGCAATCCAAAGTTGACCTTCATGCGCTGGGAGAACCGAACCTCATCTTCGGCGTAGACAAAGAAGTCGTAGCTGTAGGTCTTAGGAGAAAAATTGAGTACCGAATCGATATCCACTCCTGGACTGCTCTCCTTGAAGGTCAGGGCCCCTGGGGTAAAAATGTGCTGTGTCAGTGCGCCACCGAATTTCATGCGGTGACGGGTATTGGGCAGATAGTCAAAATCGACCTTGGCGGTCAGATCTTCGATCTTGGACAGGAAGACGGCTGAGTACTGTTCGTTGCTGGATCGGACGGATGAACCGATCTCGAACTTATAGTTGCTGTAGGTCAGGGCGGTATTGGCGAAGAGCCTGGGATTGGATACGTGGTTCCAGCGCAAGGCGAAGGTGGTATTGCCCCATTTCAGATCGGATTCATTGCGCGCAGAGGATGAACCAAAACCGCTCGGTTCTTCAAAACGAGAATAGAATTTATCCTTTCCGGTGTAAAGACTCGCGTAGATCCGATCCTTATCGGACAGGATGTAGTTCAACTTGGCGGTCAGATCACCGAAGTAATAACCCGCAGACTCTCCACTCGGTGGACGTACTGCATTGGCCAATGCATCGATGTAGGTGCGGCGTCCCGAAACCGCAAAGCTCATCTTGTCCTTGATGATCGGACCCTCGAGGAAGAGTTTGGAGGAGATCAGACCGAGTGCCCCCTCTCCTGAAAATTCTTTCATGCTTCCCTCCTTCAGATCGATCTCGAGAACCGAACTGAGTCTTCCACCATGCCGGGCGGGAAATCCTCCTTTGGTCAGGGATACGTTCTTGATGGCGTCCGCATTGAAGACCGAGAAGAAACCGAACAGGTGAGAGGCATTGTACACGGTCACCCCGTCCATGAGGATCAGGTTCTGATCGGGCCCACCGCCCCGCACGTAAATGCCGCTGGTCCCCTCATTGCCGCTTTGGACCCCTGGGAGCAATTGGATGACCTTGAGCACATCCACCTCACCGAACAAGGCTGGGATCTTTTTTATCTGGGCCACGGGAATATCGACCTGACTCATCTGTGTTCGTTCGACCTCACTGGCCTCGGCAGTGACCACGGCTTCCTGAAGCAACTCGGTTTCCTGTGAAAGATGCCAGTCGATGACCGTATCCTTCTTCAGATCGATCGTCACTGTCTGCTTTTCAAAACCCACCAATGCCGCACTTATCTTGTAGCTGCCCCTTGGCAGAGTCAGGCTATAAAATCCGTAGGAATTGCTTGCTGTTCCAATGGCCTGGTCGGCAACAAATACATTGGCAGCCGGAAGACGCTCGGCTGAGGCCGCATCATCTATGAAACCGCTGATGGTGGCCTGTTGGGCATTCAAGACTGTTGCCCCTGCAAAAAGTAAAAAAGCAAAAAATCTATTCACAGTGATCATATTTTCTCATTCGTGGGCAAACCGAAAAAAACTATTGTCACCCTACTTCTATTTCCATTTCGAACGCAAAAATCAAAGCCTGTCCGCCTCCGACAGATCGAATACATCTTCACATAAAGCTACTTCCGACTCCACATTATTGCTTCCCACAATGAGTGAACGCCCGTTTCTGAAGTCCTTGTCGATGGCATGCAGCCATTCAACCGCCGCCCGATCCAGATTGGAAGTGGGCTCATCCAAGAAAATGATCTTGCTGTCCGTACAATAGGCCAAGAGCAGTCGAAGGCGTTGCTTCATACCGCTCGAAAACCCCTTGATGGCCCTGTTCACCGCATGACCCAGACCACTGCGATCAATGAGTTGCTGCCTGCTCAGACCGTCCAAAAAACCGCGCTGATCCTCCTGCAGGTGGAGCACCTCCGCCATACTTAACTCTTCGGGGAGTTCCATATAGGGCGCGGCATAGCTCCAGAGGCTGCTCCACTTGCCCGAATGGATCGGCTCTTCATCCGATCCCAACCAAACGACCCGACCCTTGCGCGGGCGGATCAACCCGGACAGGCACCGCAGAACGGTGGTCTTGCCCGATCCATTGCTTCCTGTGATGGCCCATGATTCGCCGGGCTGGATGACGAGCGTGAGCTTGCTCAGGACGATCTCGCCCCCGAAGGAATGTGTTACCTCCTGAAGTTCAACCCGCATTTTTGGTCAGGGTGAACCCTTTCATGATGCCCCGCTTTGAATTTCTCAGGAACTGCAGGATGTTGTCCCGCTCTTTGGTCGCTTCGATCTCGGTCTCGATGATCTCCATGGCCTGAGTGGTGTTGTAGTGCTTTTGGAAAATGATGCGGTAGATCTCCTGCAGCTGATTGATCACACCAGCGTCGATGCCTCTCCTGCGGAGTCCGATCGAATTCACACCAACAAAACTGATGGGCTCCTTGGCCGCCTTCACATATGGCGGAATGTCCTTCCGCACGAGCGAACCGCCACCGATCATGGCATGCGCACCTATGTGAATGAACTGGTGAACGGCACTCAATCCACCCAATATGGCCCAGTCATCGATCTCCACGTGCCCGCCGAGCGCCACGCCATTGACCAGGATCACATGATCGCCCAAGACACAGTCGTGCGCCACATGGGCGTAGGCCATGATCAAACAATTCTTTCCGAGTTTGGTGTGGCCCAGAGCGTTGGTTCCCCTGTTGATGGTCGCACATTCACGTATGGTGCAGCTGTCTCCAATGATGGCCAAACTGTCTTCTCCCTCGAATTTCAGATCCTGAGGGATGGAACTGATCACGGCTCCGGGAAAAATGCGAACATTCTTGCCGATCCGCGCACCTTCCATGATGGTCACATTGCTGCCGATCCAGGTGCCCGAACCGATCTCTACGTTCTTGTGGATGGTGGTAAATGGTTCGATCACCACGTTGTTCGCGATCTTGGCGGAAGGGTGTACGTAAGCGAGGGGTTGATTCATCTTATTTCACTTTGGCGATCTGGGCCATTAGTTCGGCCTCGGCCACCAGTTTCTTGCCCACAAAAGCCTGGCCCTTCATACTGATGATGCCTCGTCTCATGGGTTCGATCATCCGCAATACGAAGATGAGCGTGTCTCCGGGCAGCACTTTTTTCTTGAAGCGAACGCCGTCGATCTTGAGAAAGTAGGTCAGGTAATTTTCTGGGTCAGGCACCAAACTCAATGCGAGGATACCGCCCACCTGGGCCATGGCTTCCACCTGAAGAACCCCAGGCATAACCGGTGCTCCGGGAAAATGACCCACGAAGAACTGTTCATTCATGGTGACATTCTTCATTCCCACCACATGGGTTTCACTCATTTCGAGCACCTTGTCGACCAATAGAAAAGGCGGCCTGTGTGGGAGCATATCCATCACCGCATTGATGTCCATCTGAGGACGGGCATTGGGATCGTAGGCCGGTGCTCCTTTCTTTGCCTCCTTCCTCAGTTTGTCGTAGAGCATCCGGGCAAACTCCGAATTCCCTTTGTGGCCTGGTCTGCGGGCAAAGATGCGTCCTTTGATGGGCCGTCCGACCAGCGCGAGATCTCCAATGACATCCAAGAGCTTGTGCCGGGCTGCCTCATTTGGATAATATAATTCCAAATTGTCCAGTATGCCATTGGGACGGACATTCACCTTCTTCTGATTGAAGGCCTTCTGCAGTTTCTGCATGGTGTCCGCACCGGGTTCCTTATCCACATAGACAATGGCATTGCTCAGGTCACCACCTTTGATCATTCCGTTGTCCAGCAAGTACTCCAGTTCATGGAGGAAACTGAAGGTGCGAGATCTGGAAAAATGTTCATTGAACTGATCGATCGAACTCATGGTGGCATTCTGGCTGCCGAGCACATCCGTACCGTAGTCGACCATGACCGATACCGAGAATCCATCATACGGCATGGCGATCATCTCGACATCCTTTTCGGGATCCGAATAGTGCGTCACTTCATTGATGACCAAATACTCTCTTGTGGCCTCCTGCTCCTCAACCCCAGCCTCAATCAAAGCTTCGCAGAAAAAATGAGCGCTTCCGTCCATAATGGGTGGTTCCGACGCGTCCAGCTCCACCACGCAGTTATCGATCTCTGCACCGACCAAAGCAGCCAATACATGCTCCACAGTGTGCACTTCCGCCGAGCCTTTTGCTATGCTCGTTCCCCGTTCGGTTCCCGTCACATTGGCGGCAATGGCCTCCACTTCCGGAGCGCCTTGCAGATCGACCCTGCGAAATACAAAGCCCTTTGATCCTTCTGCCGGACAGAACCGCAAACACACCTCTGCTCCGGTATGTAGGCCAACTCCTTTGAGTTCCACGGATTTGGAAATGGTTCTTTGTCTGCTCATTCTCCCTTCTTTTTTTCCTTGCGGCCCTGCGGACCCAATAGCTTGTGCAATTTCCGAAAATAGATGTAGGCCTTCTTGTATTCCATGAAATCAAAGGCCGGACTTCCCATGACCACCTTTTCATCCGCCAGATCCGACTGTATACCGCTCTGAGCAGCGATCTTGACACGGTCCCCAATCTGGATGTGACCGGCAATACCCACCTGACCACCGATCATGCAATAGGCACCTATGGACGTACTTCCCGCGATGCCTGTCTGTGCAGCGATCACGGTGTGCGCACCGATCTCCACATTGTGGGCCACCTGGATCAGGTTGTCGAGCTTGACGCCCTTTCGAATGATCGTACTGCCCAGCGTGGCGCGATCGATCGTCGTATTCGCACCGATCTCCACATGATCCTCAATGACCACATTCCCGATCTGTGCAACCTTTTCGTAATTCTCTGAATTTGGAGCAAAACCAAATCCATCTCCGCCAATGACCACGCCTGAGTGCAGGGTCACCTGATCGCCGATGACCGAATCGCTCAGGATGCGTACGCCGGGATGGATCAGCACCCCTTTACCTATGCGCACCCGTTCGCCGATGAAGGCCTGCGGATAGACCTTGCTGCCTTCACCAATGACTGAACCCGAACCCACATGTGAAAATTCACCGATGTACACATCGTCCCCAATTTCTGCCGAGCCGTCGATGAACGCCTGCTGAGAGATGCCCTTCTTGTCGTGCTTGATCTGGTCATAGAGTTCAAGCAGCCGGGCAAAGGCCGAATAGGCATCGGGTACCCGGATCATTGTTGCCGCCACGGAGCGCTCTGCCTCAAATGAATCGTTGACGATGACCACGGAGGCCTTCGTCTCGTAGATGAATGGGGTGTATTGGGGGTTGGCCAAAAAACTCAGGCTTCCAGGAGTACCCTCCTCGATCTTGGAAAGCCGATTGACGGAGACATTTTCATCGCCCTCAACGCTTCCCTCCAACATGCCTGCGATCTGTGCCGCCGTAAATTCCATGGAACTGCTCGGATTGGCGCAAAATTAGCAAAAAGGACCCTCAGCCTTCGCGCACTTCTTTTGGGTAGCAAATAAAGTGACGGGTCACGCTTTTGCTCAGTGCCTGAATATTGAGCTGGTCTGCTGCCTCAGCCACATCGAGTGTACGGCCGTCCTTATACAGCAGGGATATACGGTCTTTGCGCGGATCATAGGCGTGGTTGTCGATATGGTCACTGAATACCAGGTATTCCTCCTCCCCTTGACCAAATCCAAACCGCTTGCGCACCTTCTCGCGGATCTGCTGCTCGTAGGATGTATCGACCGGATGATCATATACCTCAATGGCCAGCAGGCGCCGATCGATGAGGCGATGCGCCAATTCACTCAGCAGCTCATCGTCGTGGTGGCACCATTCTTTGATGCAGCCGAGGATGTCGTAGTCGTCCAACCGGCTGAACCGATACAACCACTGCGGATCGGCTTGAAAATCAGATCGCTCAACGGCCTGACCAAGGAAGGCCAGCAGCGAACTGCTCCCGTGGATCCGGACGCCATTGGCATGAAGTTCCCGCGCCCTTTTAAGGATCATCATCAGGAGGAACTCCGCTGAGAGAACGGTCTTGTGCAAATACACCTGCCAATACATCAATCGACGGGCGATGATGAATTTCTCAACCGAGTAGATCCCTTTTGCATCGACAACAAGCTCGTCATCCACAACATTGAGCATGGTCAGCAGACGCTCAGCGTTGATCTGTCCTTCGGAAACGCCGGTATAAAAACTGTCCCTGCGCAGATAATCCAGCCGGTCCATATCCAGTTGGGAAGAGATCAGCTGATGCAGGAATTTCCTTTTGTACTCGCCCTTGAAGATCTCGATCGCCAGGTCGAGTTGTCCGTCGAATTGACGGTTCAACTCCTCCATGAACATGAGGCTGATGGACTCGTGCGGGATGTTTTTGGTAATGCTGTGTTCGAGTGCGTGAGAGAACGGACCGTGCCCGATGTCGTGGAGCAGAATGCCCGCGCAGACCGCCAGCTCTTCTTCTTCCGATATCTCATGTCCTTTTCGCCGGAGCACACCAAGGGCCTCCATCATCAGATGCATCGCACCCAAGGCGTGATGAAAGCGGGTATGGTAGGCACCCGGGTAGACCAGATAGGATAAACCCAATTGGCTGATGCGTCTAAGTCTTTGAAAAAAAGGATGTTCAATAAGATCGAAGATCAGGGGATGCGGAATTGTAATGAAACCGTATACCGGATCGTTCAAGATCTTGTGGACATTTGTCTTCACCATGAAATCAATAGGCCGCTAAGGTCGGACGTAAATTAAAATATGGAGCCTACACGCATTCTCTGGGTGGATGATGAGATCGAACTGCTCAAACCCCACCTGATCTTCCTTCGCGAAAAAAACTACACAGTCGATACAGTGCACAACGGGCACGACGCCCTGGATCAGGTACGCAGCGAATCCTACGACCTGGTCTTTCTGGACGAAAACATGCCTGGAATGGATGGTCTGGAAACCCTGAAACAGATCAAGGAGATCCGTTCCGGACTGCCGGTGGTGATGGTCACCAAGAGCGAGGAAGAACACATTATGGAGGAAGCCATCGGCGGACAGATCGCAGATTACCTGATCAAACCTGTCAATCCGAACCAGCTCTTGCTCAGCCTGAAGAAGAATCTGGACAAGCGCAGACTGGTCAACGAAAAGACCAATATGGACTACCAGCAGGCCTTCCGAAGGATCGGAATGGAACTCAATGAAGTACGCGACTGGGCGGGCTGGGTGGAACTCTACCAAAAATTGGTCTATTGGGAGATCGCGCTGGAACAGACCGAAGACCGAAACATGGAGGAGATCCTGCAGATGCAAAAAAGAGAGGCCAATGATCTCTTCTCCCGCTTTGTGGACAACACTTATCTGGATTGGATGGAAGGCGAAGATGCGCCGTTGATGTCCCACGACCTCTTTTCCGAAAAAGTATTCCCAGCGCTCAATGATCAGCGCAGCACCTTCGTGCTCTTATTGGACAATCTGCGCTACGACCAGTGGAAGGTCATCCAGCCTGAGTTGATGAAGTACTTCCGTCTGTCGGAGGAAAG
>CATILC010000172.1 GCA_949516455.1 Flavobacteriia bacterium
GAATGGAGGGGTGCCACTCATTGGAATGTCGGATCGTGGACTGCAGGCAGCACAGCAGACGATCTGTACTTCATAGATTCCTTGATCGGCCAGGTTTCGGCCCATTACAACATCGATCCAGATCGGATATACGCCTGTGGTTATTCCAATGGCGGATTCTTTAGCCAAGAACTGGCCTGCCAGCTCAGCCATAAAATAGCAGCTATTGGTTCGGTAGCGGCCAATATGAGTGTCGAAACGCTGGGGAATTGCAACCCCACGCGCCCGATTCCGGTGGTGACCATCAGCGGGACGATGGATGAGATCGTGAAATACGATGGCTCGGAGCCGGCGGGAACGATCTCCCACAGACAAACGCTGGATCATTGGATCGCACACAACCATGTGGATACGGTGCCGGCCTTGACCAATGTGCCCAACACGAACACTTCCGACGGAAGCTCAGTGGTTTTGTATCACTATGTGAATGGAGAAGACAAGGTTGAAATAGAACATTACAAAGTCGTTGGCGGAGGGCACGGCTGGCCAAGTAAATTCGGGAATATGGACATGGACGCCAATTCTGTTATTTGGAATTTTGTCTCGCAGTTCGATCGCAACGGAAAGTTGTAGACCTTTCTCATAGACCGAAAAAAGAACATCCCTTGTTGGGGCTTTGGTATTTCAATGGCTCCATTCGGTGCGCATATTTTTTTTGATTGAATCTAAAAGTGTATCAAAACAAAAAGGCTCAGTATTCCGATTCAAAAAGCATCCAGCGAATTGTAAAAAATGATGAGGTTGAGCAAGGCGTAGGAAAGAGCGGGCAGCATTTTATACACGGGTTCTTTGAGTTTGAACCGCACAGAAACTGCGGTCAGCATCATGCACATCAGCAGAAAAGAAGCCAATGAAAGCATGAACGGAAGGACCAGCCCAAGGAGTAAGCCAAGCCCGCCAAGAATCTGACAACTGCCCAATAGAATTCTTTGGCTTGCGTAGCCCCAGCGTTCATATTCAGAGATCATTCTCTTGGAAAAAAAGGAATTTATTCCATAACCGACGAACGAGAGCGCAGAGAACAAGAGGATGGCGAGGTCTATCTCCATCTCTTCGGTCAGGTTAGACCGTGGTGGTGAGCTGCTATGAATAAAGACAGCAACAGTAAAAAAGCCGAAGGCAAATATTTTTTAAGCGGGTTCCTGACCTTAACATGAAACCCCTGTGCACAGACCATCAAGAAGGCCATCCCTAAAGCGGCTGCGACTACAGGTACTTCATATCGAATGCCCAAAACCAAAATTGTGGCCAGTGCTATTTTGGAGGCGCCCACCAAGTTTCTGGTCAGGTCGGACAGACCATATTGCTTGAACTCCCGGACGATGTTATCGAACCGGAACACCCAAACGATGATGATGGATACTGCGATGACGAGTTGGGCAAGGCTAGATAGTTGTTCCATTCTGCTGATTTTGAATGTATCTGAGAAAAGATCCTGCTAAAAGAATGCCGATGCCCAACCAAGAGGGGGCGGCATCCGTCCTCAGAACGATCACGACCATAATGTACTGAAAAGAAAGGGAGCGCCGCTCCGCTGATTTAAGTGTGCACGGAGCAAAAGCCTGATCACACATCTTCTTGCGCACCTTTAAGCATCTGCTTTTAAGAACAGTCAGAAGGGGTCAAAAAGCCAGATGTGAAAGCACCTGCCTTGTTAAGTTTCGATTTCAGAACAAAATGCACAGCCCAACTTTCCCTGAAACACAATCCCATACCTTTGAAGCGAAAGCACCGAACAAAAGAAAATGTGTTTTCGAGCCTTGAGCAGTAGCTGATCAGGCATGACCAAATAAATCACACATTTCCTATGAAACGCTTTCTATCCGCCCTGTTGATCGTGGGCTCAACCTCAGCCTGGTCTCAAAGCCTTCCTTTTGATTTTGAATCTGCCACCTCGGGCATGGCAGGTTACGACAACGCCTCTTTCACCATCGTCAACAACCCAAGTACCACTGGGAACAGCAGCTCCAAAGTGGCCGAAATCGTCAAAACCACAGCAGGCGATCTCTGGGCAGGAGGCAAGATCACAAACGTTTCTTCGTTGGACTTTTCGTCGGCTTCTTCGAGTGTGCTTTCCATGAAAGTCTACACCACAGAGCCTGTGGGCACGGTCATCAAAGTCAAGCTTGAAAACCCCTACACCAGCGAGGTGGATGCCGTGACGGAAGTGAGCGGCGCTTGGCATACACTCACCTTTGACTTCGGCATCCCATTGCCATCGGGCAGCGCAGATCTTGTGATCATGCCACAGCCCTTTACGGCCGGAGGGGGCAACACATTTTATGTGGACGACATTCAGCAAGTGCCTGGAACTGTTTTGCCGCAAAGAGCAGGTTTGCCGATCACATTTGAATCGGGCACCACCACCGGTCATTTCTTCAGTTTTGAAAGTGCGACCATGGAAGTCGTCGCCAATTCAAAATTGGATGCGACCAATAGCAGCCAGACGGTAGGTAAGATCGTTCGTTATCTGGGTGCTCCTTATGGCGGGAGTGTCATCACTTTTGCCAACAACATCGACTTTGCGAATCACCCTCAGATCACCATGAAAGTTTGGACCTCGGCGCCTGTTGGGACAGATGTCACCTTGAAGGCGGAGAAGCCTTTTTGGGGAGAGGAGCGCAGCGTACAGACGACCAAAACGGAGGAGTGGGAGCTGCTGACCTTCGACTTTACCAATGCGCCAACGGACATGCCGAGTTTGGTATTGATGTTTGACTTTGTCACTGGCAGCTCGAATGTGGGTGATGGCACCGCGACTTCGACCTTTTTCTTCGATGAAATAAAGTTTGCCAACGTACCTCTGGGTGCAGATGAAATTGGAGAGCTGGGGCAAATGGACGTCTATCCCAACCCGGCCTCAGATCGTTGGACCCTAAGCTTAAATGATGGTCAAATTTTCCAGGTGCAGATCGTCAATATGGAGGGACGCGTGGTAGAGGTGATCGAAGGAGAGGGCGCACGTGCGCTCAAGATCGATGCGACAACATTTGCTTCCGGGGTCTATACCGCCAAGATCAATACCTCGCGCGGACAAGATGTTGTTCGCTTGGTCAAGCATTGATCTAAGGTAGCCGATACGGCACTGGGTATTCGCAGCTCAGCCCTTGCAGGTCCATTGTCAATGAACCAGCAGGATCTTTCTAGTTTGTTGTCCCTGTTTGCTGCTCAGAATGCAGGAATACAAGCCATTGGGAAGGGCGCTCAGGTCCAAAGCGACTTTGTTTTTTCCGCTGCTGAAGTGCTCTGCCCAAACCTGCGTCCCATTCGATGAATAGACGGCAGCATAGAGGATGGGGTCAGAACTTTTTATGGTGAAAACACCAGTACTCGGATTGGGATGGATATTCAGTGGACTGCCTATGTTTCGATCAGTTGTGCTGAGGTTGCAAGGGGCGCCGATCATGTTGGAGTCGAGCCAGTCCATTCTATTCATCAGCCAGTCTTCGACAAGTTGTACATCTCCGCCGTAGGTCGAAGCAACGTACTTGACGGATGCGGGATTGTATCCACCGATCAACGGCCAGCGGGCATGGTTGCGGCCGGCAATGGGTGAAAGCAGGTTCTTGTTTGCATGGATGAAATCGATCAGGCTGTCCCGGTGCCATACCGAGGAGGTCAATTCTTTCCATCTGCAGTTCACCGCATCGGCAAACTGAGGAGTGGCTTTGAGCTTCGCCCACCAGGCCGGATTGGTTGCAGAACACCAGTTCCCGTCGGCCATGTATCCATACGGCAGATAACCTTCACAATAGTCAACAAGGCCGAAGGCGAAGTTGAAGTCCCAAACGGGCCCCGCGTATATCTTGCCTCCATTGCTGTCTTTTTTCTTGTGGTAGTAGGCGCTTGCCCTGTAGGCATCGATGTTCTTACTCACCTCCATCATCAGGAAATAATCGACAAATGAGGCCATGTCCAGGTATTCATACCAGTACTTTCCCTTGTACGGAGCAGAGGTGTTCTGCATCGAGTGTTCCCAGTCGTCCACATAGGCCTGGATGTACTGTTCCTGCTCCGCCGCTATGTTCTTCCTTTTGGGATAGGTGTAGGTGTAGGGGATCAGCGTGGTGTCCCATAGCATACTGAAGCTGGACCGCCAGTCCACGGGTTCCCAGTCCGTTTTGAAAATGTATCCACCGGTCAGGTCGTCCCCCGAGATCTCGTCTGGGTTGAGCTTGGCAATGTTCACCCGATCCGGACCGCGCTTGATCTTTTCCATCAGCACATACAGTCCTTCATAATCGCCATTCACAAACAGCTCCACATAACGCGTTCTGGACGCATAGTTCCCCTGCTCATTGGCCATATGCATGGCAAGCACATTGCGCATGAACGATCGGTCGCCATAGGGTCCGTGAAGCACCCAATCTTCTTCTTCTGCCAATCCGAGCGGTGACACGTCCGTGTCTTCCCAATTACTGTCCTTGGTCTCTATGGCGTAGCCATTCTTAGGATAGACGAATTGAGAAAAGCGGCCCCGCTTTTCGATCGAAATG
The DNA here is from genome assembly GCA_949516455.1 of Flavobacteriia bacterium. Classification (GTDB taxonomy): domain Bacteria; phylum Bacteroidota; class Bacteroidia; order Flavobacteriales; family Schleiferiaceae; genus RFXV01. Next base: position 4,536 of record CATILC010000172.1, read on the forward strand.
TTTGTTTTCAGTTCTTGAGCCGGTCCATAGGAAGCGTGTTGTCCGGACGAATCGTTCCAAACAATTTCCATTTCCCCGCGGATGGACGGACTGTCCACGATGTCCTCTTCCCACGTATTGATCCGCATGATTGCCACAGGGCTTTCAAAGCTTTGGTAATTGAACCAGACCGCAGGACTTTGATGCGTCTGTGCAGCGGTCTTCATTCCGCAGTGCAGCCAGTAGCGAGCGCTCATATCGGAGCTGCCGGACCCGTTGGTGTTCAGGGTATGGACGGCCAGTACGTTCAGTCCATACTGTAGCAGATTCTTCCAAATGCCTTCATCCACAACATAGGTCACAGGGTCACCCCCTTGCTTCATCTTGGCTTCCCGCCATTGGGCGGGAGAATGATCGAAGGGCGGATCGAGTGCATCCACATTTGCCCGTGCGATCTCCACGCCGTTCAGGTAGGCCACGAATCCGTCGTCGTAGTCCGCATGGAAAACGAGCGCCTCCATATCAGACAGCGCGTAGGCAGAAAAAGATCGCCTCATGTACAAAGAGGCACAATTGGCAATAGTGGTCTGGTCGTCACCATCGCCGTAGCCAATTCCTCCCGGTCCGGATGGCCAGTTGGCATCATTGAATGAAGGGCTGTTCCATTGGGCGGGCGGTTCGCTGTTGCCTATGAAGTATCGCCAGTTATCGCTTTCATGAACCAGATTCTCCCAATGGTCGATCTGTGCATATACCTGAACACCGTGAAAAATGCCAAGGAACACAAAGAGCAATTTGAAAAAGAGCTTCCAAGCCATGGCAATTTTTCGGGCGGAGAAATAGGCCCATTGAAAAGGCCCAATTGACGGGCTGCTTTTTCCCGATGCAGTGTGGAATGGATGCTGGGTCATCTCCTGCAAGATAGGACGTGGATGAAGGGAAAGAAATTCGGTAATTTTTGAGTGCATCGATGAACCGCATTTTAACGATTCAAAGAAGCGCATAAACGATCTCCAAAGTGCCGATGTACCTATCTTCAGGATCCGGAAACAAAAGAGAAGCAAAAAAACAATGCGGTTGACGGCTCTGGATCTTTTGGCGAAAACGCACAGGTTCTTGATCTACGCCAGTGCCATTGTGGCCATTGGGTTTTTGTTCTTTCTCCTGGTCTTCTTTCCCTTGGCGTCTTTTTACTTGTCTACCAGATGAAAGCGATCGTATTGGGTGCGAGCGGCTTGATCGGCACGGAGCTCATCCGATTGCTTTCGGCCGATCCGGAAGTGGAGTCCGTACGGATCGTCACACGTCGTCCTTTGAACGTGAGCCTGCCCA
>CATILC010000173.1 GCA_949516455.1 Flavobacteriia bacterium
ACTTTGCTGACATCCATCTGGTCCTTGTCCAGCACGCGCGCATTGGCCACTACTTCTTCGAGCTTGGCGATCTTCATCTCCAACAGGCCTTGTGCCTCCTTGGCCGCATCGTATTCCGCATTTTCGGAGAGGTCTCCTTTGTCCCGCGCCTCCGCGATCTGCCGGGAAATGCTCGGGCGTTCGACGTCGCGAAGTTGATTGAGTTCGTCCTTGAGTTTCTGAAGGCCTTCCTCGGTATAGTATGAAGTATTCGCCATGATAATCAGCTATTAACGAAGAAAGAGACCGGCTGGTCTCTTTCCTGTGCAAAGATAGAAAGATAAAGGAGTCTGCTTCGGCTCAGAGATCGAACTGAACGGAAAGCGTGTGAATTCCATTGAACGGGTTGGTGGCTCTATACGCATAGTCCAAACCGAAATAACTGCTCGAACCTTTGCGAAGCGGAGCGCGGAAGGTCAAGCCGTAGTTCATTCCTGTGAGCGCCGTGGTCTTTTGTCCGTCATCCACCCGATTGTCAAAATAAGCATAGCCCGCCCGGACCATTAGAAATTGCTTCCAGGCAAACTCCAGGCCTCCTGTGAATACATCCTTCTCAAATGAATTGGATTGAAAACTAAAGGCTGGGGTCATGCGGTATCCATCGGTGAACAAGAAGTCATAGCTCGCACCCAGACTCAGTTGAGAGGGCAGCTCAAAGGAAGAAGACAACTGCTCATAGCTCTGACTGTAGCCACCCTGAGGCACGGGAAGCGTGATCGCATTGCCATCCCCTTCGAAGATCAAATTGGAACCCACATTCTTCAGGGTGACCCCGAATTTGATCTGATCGTTCTCGCCGGTGATGTACTGCACACCCGCGTCTGCCATGATGGCCGAACCCGACAGATTGTTGATGCTCTGATTGAACGCTTTGATGGTCACGCCACCGTAAATGGTGTTGGTGAACTTTTGCGCATATGAAATACCCAAAACAATGGATGAGGGAGCGATCGTACCCACTCCGCCCTCGGGTTGATTGACCGTTGTGATATCCCACTCTCCGTAGTCGAAAGACGTCAGCGACAAGGCCAGAACACCACCATCCGAAACCCTTTGGCTCAGGCCGACCGTATTGATGCTGATGTCTGAGCCCATCAGCCACTGGGTGTTGGAGAACATCACTTCCGTACCGGAGGTGAAAGCCAATCCGGCAACGTTCAGATAGGACGATTCCAATCCACGGACCGCGGAAATATTCGATCCACCCCAGCCAGCGCTTCTCGCCCATGGATTGATGAGCAATTCAAAGGCCGCAGCCGATCCAACGCGTTGCGGGTTTCCTGCGAAGAGCGAGCTGGCCATGAATACTGCCGCCAGCGTCCCTATGATTGATCTTTTCTTCATCGTTCGCATTTCAAGATTCATCAGAATGAGTTCAAGTCCACAGGACGCATGGTTCCAAACCACTTGACGACTTTTTCGCCAAGCTCACCAGCGTCGATATGAAGGATATATACCCCACTGGATATGGGCACATTGTAGTTATTTCGGAGGTCCCATTCAACAAATGTGAGGGTGTTGTCCTTTCTGATCTGGCGAACACGCGTGCCGTTGAGTCCGTAGATCGAGATCGTACAGCGCTCGGGCAAATTGGTGATCTTGACAATGTTGTCCAGCTGAGAATCTTCGTAATACGATGATGCATAGTAAGGGTTGGGGACCACCCGGATCAGGTCCAAAGCGTTCTCTGCCACATTCACATCATTGGCGCGCGCAGCAATGGACTTGGTCGAAAACTCATAGCGAGGGAATCCAGAATAGGCCGGATCTGTCTCGTAGCGCTCAAAGGGGCGATCCATTCGGAGCTTGATGGTCACATCCGATGGCATGGCTGGGCTGTAGGGATCTACAAAATCATATCCGCGTTCCGTTCTCGGAATGGCTGTCCACATCAGCGAACGGTTGAAGGCCACCTGATCCGGGACGATCCAGCGATCGATCTTGTCTTTCAGCGGGAAGTCATCGATCGCGTCTCCCTTGTAGGTAATGTCTCTCAAATTCAGTCCTTCTCTGAGACTTGGCGCAAAGACATAGATGTTGTGCAGACCGCCCATGACCAATCCGCCATTGATGCTGTTGGCGGGCACCTGGAAGACAGTGCTGGTTGGATTCCAAAGCATGTCCGCCCCGTTCTCACTGATCAACCACGAATTCTCACCAAAGGCCATGCAGAGCCTTTGACCCGTTTCCACATCTACTGCATAACCCGGAAAGTAACTCCATCCAGGCTCGAGATTCGGATCTTCGATGAGCTGATCGCCCTGTAGCTTGTAGCTCGTGCCCTGCCGCAGACGCCACTTTTCCACATTCCCAACGGTCAGTCCTGGGTCTTCGCCCATCTCGAAAACAGGAACACGCGTCCACTTCGTCCGATCGCTGGTGACCACAACGTCCACGCTGTGGATGTCTTGGATATTTGGACGCGATTGCTGGCTTTCATTCACCGCCAATGCCGGACCGTAACCGATGGTGAAGTTCGAATACGCACGGAATAAATGGCTTGCGAAGGCATAAGGCCCCCATTGACTCTCGAGGATATTTCCGAAGAAATTCAGCGGATCACCACCATAATCACCATAGGTTCCAGCTGCTGTGCCGTCGGCTCCATTGGTATTTGGACCCGCGAGTATCCAATTGAAGGCATCGTACCCTTCTCCATCTGGAATGAAGGACAACCATGGAATCTGCGGATCTTCAAATAGGATCTCTCCACCGATCACCCCATTGTTGCGAATTCCGTCTTCATCGTTACCGGGCGCGAGAACATCTTCAACAGTAAGGGACATGCCCAGCTCTGGGATGATCTGCTCTGCCTTGACCGCCAGAGTTGTGTCGGACTCAGCCAGTACCGCGCCATTGGTGATGTCGTAGATGCTCCAGCGTGCAGATGCACCAACCGTATCGAACTCCAGGACATAATCTCCTGCAGGAACCCTCTTGGGATCGACCACTTTGAGATCGACCGGCGCAAAACCTTTCTCGTAGGTGAACTCATCCAACTGGAAATCGCGAACGATGAGTTCCTTATCGCTCTCTGTAATGTCAATGAATCGGCCCGAGTTGCCCATTCCGGCTACGCGCTTCACATCCACGCCATCGCCATACTGAGCGTTGATGACCAAACCGTTCTGCTCTGGAGAGGTGAGATGAGGGATGGCCAGGTATTCAAGGTTGTTCAGACGACCTGCGATGTAGGGAACCTTTTGATTGGTCCCTGACGGTGCCTGGTTCACGTAAGAAGAATAGTCATTATGACCGTAGGCCACCACCGTGAAGTAGTACTCCTTGTTGTTGACCAATCGGCGATCGCCCTCTGCAAAGGCGTCTTCCAATACACGGAATGAGTGCTGTACTCCTTCGTTGTTGTACTGCAGGGTCATCAGCTGAGGGACGTCGGCTTCCATTTCGTCATCACGGGTATAGTTGATGATCTTGGTGATGCCGTTCTCGATGTCGCACTGGGCCACCAGGCGACTCAGGCTCGGATCGTAGATATCCGAAACGGTCACATTGGCATTGGCCAGTTGGAACACTTGGTACCCTTCAAATACATAATTGTAATAGCGAAGAGAATCGGATTCCTTGTTGAAGTTCCCCACGTGCGGTGGAATGGTCGGATCGAACTCGTAATAACCCAGACCGAAGTTGTTGCTTGTGCTTGGATTGGTCAGCGTGATGACCAACTCCCGATCGAGCTCGACGATCTCCATATCCGGTGCTGTCGGGCCATCGAGTACCTGGAAGCAGTTGTCGAATAGGTTTTGCGCCTTGTCGTCGGCGATGATCACCTTGTCGACAGAAGCAAACGGGTCCGAATTGGTAAAGTCTCTTGCCCAGACCACCCCTGTCGTGATGAAGTTCAGAGCGCCAGGTGCCAGTGAGAAAGGACCCGCTGAGTGCAGCCCGCGCTTGTCCGCCTGATTGTTGGGGCTCTCATACCAATTGGTGGATGCCACAGGCGCAGTGATCCCCGTGGTATCGAAAGTGCTTCCCGGATAGGCATAGAGCGTACGCTGTCCTGAACCGTCGTTGGTAAAGCCATCCCCATTGCCCGGGTTGAAGGGCCCAGAAGGTGTCTCCACCACCAATGGGTTACCGTTCTTCCACAGATTGCGCATGTAGTTGTAGAATTCGGCTGCGTTATCTGGATCGGAAGTTTGCGCAATGTTGGTGGTTCCTCCGTTGTTGTAATACATGAATCCGGACATGATGATCCGTTCATTCAGGCCGGTCAGCGGATCCTCCGGACGACACAAACCAGTGACCGGATCGCGTACCCCATCCGGGCAGCCGTCGCGGTCGTTGTCCAGGCCGTCAAAGTAATCGGCGAATGGACCCTGGAAAAAGTCAAAGCCCACGGCTGGCGGGAAAGTTCCATAACCAAAGGCACCTTCATCGTCTGCGTCACCATTGTAGCAATAGCCCAATCCTCTGGGGATATCGCAACCGATGATGTCATCGAGGTAGTTACCGAGATCCGGATCGAACCATGTACTGAAGAAGGTATTGGTCAGACGGAAGGTGGACTTATTCAGAATACGATAGTTGTTGAAGGTCATGTTGTTGACCTCGTCATTCGTGCTGAAGGCAAAGGCTTGCGCACGGATCTCAAACCCAAGCGCGCCGGCTTGTGTCTCGGTATGCACATTTCCGCGATCGTTGTAGACCCACCAGATCGTCTCGTCTCCGTACACCAGATCCACTTCCTTCTTCGTACAGTCGAAAGACTTGTCGAGGTCATATGCTGGATAATCCACCGTTGGATCGTAGACCAGGTCGCCATCGCGATCGACGAAAGGCGCGAGGACATAAGGCAATTCGCCTTCTACGCCATTTCCTGGCCATTCCTGAATGCGCAGTGGGATGCTGTATCCGGGGAAATTTTTGGATTCATCACAGTTCGGATCGTCTTTACATTCAAGCCATGCTCTGTGGACTTCTACCTCCTCTCGATACATGAACCAATGTCTGTCGTACTTGTCGCAGACCGACTTATCGACAGAAGCCGACCCATCGCTGGTCAGTGGCCCCGTCCAATAGTCGTTGCCGCGGCTTCTGTAGGTCATGGCCGCCAGCTTCAGCTGGTTTCCCTCGTCCACACCGCCGAGCCAAAGAGCACCTGCAAACATGGAGTGGCGTCCTCCCCCTTTGGGCACCTCATAGCGCGCCTGGTTCAGATCCCACCACATATCTCCACCGGCCAAAATGGTCGCACGGACATTGTTGATGCTCAGATCGCTCTGGGCCGTAGCAGGTGTACACAATTCTTCCATCACCTTGAGCGTCGGATCACTCTTGCCACTTTTCCCTTTATAGGGCGGCTCCTTCGCCTCTAAAGAGGCAGCGAAGGTGAAGAGGATCAGACCGTATGTAAATACATTCTTCATTGTGGGTGTTTGGTTTTTCAAATGATCAGAAGTTCAGCAGCATTCCGAGGCGTATCCGTCTGGGCAAACTGAAATTGAAAGGACTGACCATGCGGATATTGTACAGGTCGATGAATGACTGTGTATTCACCTGGGACTGAATCACGTTCTGTGCCTGAGCAGAGGTCAGATAACCATCATCCTCCGCACTGCCTGTATAGGGATATACGTTGAAGACGTTCCTTCTGTCGAGCACATTCAAGATCTGTACGTAGACGTTCAAACCGAGGTTCTTGTTGATCGGTATCTGCCGGTCGATGCGCATCTGCATATCTACCTGCCAGGGACGACGTGATCCGTTGACCTGACCGTCCAGCTGCACCGAACTCGAGCCTGCTGTGAGCGAATAGGCCTGCACCCTGCGCGAGTAAGGACGGCCAGAAGATCCGTTGATCAAGAGGTTGAGGCCCATTCCTTCGAAAAGCCGAAACTCACCGAGCAATGGTCCATCATATGACTTTCCAGAACCGTAGCGGTAGTCGAAATTCACTGTGACATTGTGCCGCACATCGTAAGTAAGTGGCAGTATGTAGCGCAGATTGGGTTGGCCCGATCGCGCAATGTTCGCCCCTGAGTTTGGCCCAGAACCCGATCCTTGTGCGAATTGCAAGGTATA
>CATILC010000174.1 GCA_949516455.1 Flavobacteriia bacterium
AAAACGAACACACGAACGAATGAATACCTACGAAACCGTTTTCATCCTTAATCCCGTCCTATCTGCTGAGCAGGTGGGGGAAACGGTCAAGAAATTCAAAGGCATCATCGACGCCCAAGGAGGCAAAGTGAGCCACACAGAAGATTGGGGGCTCAGGAAGCTGGCCTACCCCATCGAGAAAAAGAAATCCGGCTTCTACCAAATGCTTGAATTCGACATGCCTGGAGAAGGCATCCGCAATCTCGAAGTTGAGTTGAAACGAGACGAGCGCGTGATGCGCTTTCTCTCTGTCGCCCTGGATAAGTATGCCAAGGAGTACGCAGAGAAGCGGAAGGGTAAGTTGAAGTCTAAATCTTAATTTGAAAACATGAGCGATTTACAAGCAGCTTCGGGCCAATCCCAAAGTGAGATCAGATATCTCCAGCCCATTCAGATCGATACCGGAACAAAAGGACGTTTTTGTTTCTTCAAGAAAGCTGGGATCAAGCATATCGATTACAAGGATGCTGATTTCCTTCTTTCATTTGTCAACGACCAGGGAAAGATCCTTCCACGCCGGCTGACGGGCACCTCATTGAAGTACCAGCGCAAATTGTCGCAGGCCATCAAAAGAGCGCGGCACTTGGCCCTGATGCCCTACGTTGCAGACAATCTCAAATAAGACGCCATGGAGATCATTCTGAAAAAAGACGTTGAAAATCTCGGCTTCACGGACGACATCGTAGAGGTGAAGAACGGGTATGGTCGGAATTACCTCATTCCACAGGGATTTGGTGTGTTGGCCACTGTCAGCGCGAAAAAAGTGCTGGCCGAAAACCTCAGGCAAAGAGCGCACAAGGAAACCAAATTGGTAGAAGATGCGCAGGCACAGGCGGACAAACTGAAGGAAATGAGCGTGCAGTTGACCGCCAAAGTAGGCCAGGGGAATAAGTTGTTCGGTTCGCTGTCCAACGCCGACCTCGCTCTCGAATTGGGCCGACAAGGCATACAGATCGACAAAAAGTTCATCCAGATCCCTGGTTCGGTCATCAAAACCATGGGACGCTTTACAGCGAAGGTTCGCTTCCACAGAGATGTTCAAGCCGAGTTGGAATTTGAAGTAGTAGCTGAGAAGAACGCTTCCTGACCCCAACCCAGAGAACAGAACAGCCCGTCAATGCATTTGATGGGCTTTTTTTGTCCCCACTATGAAGACCAAAAGCCTGCATCGGAAGAAGATCAATTTGGTCACCCTCGGGTGTTCCAAGAATCTTTTTGACTCCGAAGTGCTCATGGGCCAGCTGCGTGCAAACGGGCGTGAGGTCGAGCACGAAGGACAAAGTGGTGAGGTAGTGGTGATCAACACCTGTGGATTCATCGACAATGCCAAACAGGAATCCATCGACACCATTCTCGATTACGCCCGGCTCAAGGAAGAAGGCCAGGTAGAAAAAGTCTATGTGACGGGTTGCCTTTCCGAGCGTTACAAGGAGGATCTGAGACTAGAGATCCCGGATATTGACGATTGGTACGGGACACGAGAATTGCCACGGCTGCTGAAAACTCTTGGGGCAGACTACAAAAAGGAGCTACTTGGTGAGCGCATACTGACCACACCGGCCCATTACGCTTATTTGAAGATCTCGGAGGGCTGCGACCGCCCTTGCTCTTTTTGTGCCATCCCCCTGATGCGCGGCGGGCACCGCTCCACCCCCATCGAAGATCTGGTGGAACAGGCTGGAAAACTGGCGAGTCAGGGCGTTCGTGAGCTCATTCTCATCGCTCAGGACCTGACCTACTACGGCCTGGATCTCTACAAAAAAAGAGCGCTCGCTGATCTGCTGCGCCGACTGGTCGAGGTGAAAGGCATCGAATGGATCCGCCTGCACTATCTCTTCCCGACCGGTTTCCCATTGGACGTGCTGCAACTCATCCGGGAGGAACCCAAGATCTGCACCTATATCGACATTCCCCTGCAGCACATTGCGGATCCGGTGCTCAAATCAATGAGACGCGGCACCACGAAGGCCAAAACCGATGCGCTTTTGAAGACCATTCGACAGGAAGTTCCCGGCATTGCCATTCGAACCACACTCATCACTGGCTATCCTGGAGAGACGGAAGATGATTTCAAGATCCTTTGTGATTGGGTCCGGGAAAGTCGATTCGAACGCTTGGGCTGCTTCACCTATAGCCACGAAGAAGACACCCATGCCTTCAGCCTGAAAGACGATGTGCCGCAGGAGGTCAAAGAGAAGCGTGCGCGACGAATAATGGATATTCAACGCGATATCTCCGCTGAATCCAATGCCGCTCTGGTTGGCAGGGAATTGAAGGTTCTTGTCGACCGCTTTGAGGGTGGTCAATTCATTGGCCGAACGGAGTTTGACAGCCCAGAAGTGGACAATGAGGTATCCATCCATTCCGGTGATGCTTATTTGCGGGTGGGTGACTTTTGTCAGGTGGAGATCACCTCATCCACAGAATACGACCTGCAAGGACGTTTGGCCTAGAGCTTTGCGTCGCAGATGGAAAGTATCTCAGCTTCCATCTTTTTGGCTTCGCCCAGGATCTTCTCTCCTTTTTCGGTGATCTGCACCACATAGGATGCATCGTCAAAATCTTTGCAATTCACCCGCACATTCAGGAATGCACCTTCTACACCAGTTCGTGCACACAAGGCACCTACGGCGGCATCTGTCACAGAATTTGGATTGCCGATCTCTGCCATCTTGTGCATGACCTCCATGCTTTCCAAACAGATCTGCATCACAGAGAATGGAACCTCAATGGCCTCCTTCGTCGCCGAACGGATCGCCTCGGCCCGTATTTTTTTCTCTTCTTCGCTCGACTTCGGCAGGCCGAAGGCCGCCATGATCCGGTTGAATGCCCGGGTATCTTCATCCACCAATTCGAGCAGGCGCTTTTGCAAGCTCATTCCCCGTTCGGCCCAATCTGAGAATTCGTTCCATCTGTCGTCCCACCCTCTTTTGTGCGCAGAAAGGTTGGCCACCATGGTTCCGAGGCTGACACCCAAGGCTCCTGCATATGCGCTGATGGATCCTCCGCCGGGCGCCGGTGATTCCGACGCGGTTTCATCTGCAAAGTCGCGCAGCGACAACTCGAGTAGCGGATCGCTCTTGCCCTCCCTGAGCTTGTATTCGATGATCTTCTGACTGGGATCGAAGGGCGCCAGTTCATCGAGACCGAGGCTCTTGACAGCGATCTTGATGATCTCGCTCTCCGGTATGCCAATGGAGCGCTTTTGTTTCCTGAGGAAGTGGATGCCAGCGTCCAACATGGCCTGCAACGGAACAAGACCTACGAGCTCCGATCCCGTTACCCGCAATCCCCTTGACTCAGCGGAGATACAGGTCTCTTCAAAGGTCTCGTGCATGGAGGCGATGGAAATGTTGGTGAGGTTATAGGAGATCTGTGCGATCCCGTATTCCTCGATGTACCACCCGATGCCCTTTACTGATTTGAGTTTCCCCGGCACATGGCGCGGGTTGCCTTGTTCATCCTTAACGATGGCTCCGGTGAGGGAATTTCCTTCACGCATGACCCTTCCCCGCTCGCGAATATCAAAGGCAATGGCGTTTGCGCGCCGGGTACTTGTTGTGTTCAGGTTGACATTGTAGGCCACCAGAAAGTCGCGCGCACCAACAGCAGTAGCACCCGTCCGTTTGGCCAGCGTCCAATCGGCCTTTCCATGATCCGGCTGCCAGTTTGGATCCTGAAACTTTCGCTCCAGGCCCTCGTATTCGCCCGAACGGCAGTTCGCCAGATTCTTTCGCTCCTCTGTGAGCGCTGCATTTTCGTAGAGATAGATGGGGATGCCCAACTCCTCGCCAATGCGTTTGCCCAGTTTCCGGGCATAGGCCTGCACTTCCTCCATCTCCATATGGGCAACCGGTACCAGCGGACACACATCAGTGGCCCCCATGCGCGGATGGGCGCCGCTGTGCCTGCTCATATCGATCAATTCTGAAGCCTTCTTCACAAGGCGGAAAGCCGCTTCGATGACGGCATCAGGATCGCCCGCAAAAGTGATGACCGTGCGATTGGTGGCCTTACCTGGATCGATATCCAACAACGCCACTCCTTCCACATCGTCGACGACAGAGGCGATGGTTTGGATCTTTACCGCATCACGTCCTTCACTGATGTTCGGGACACATTCGAGGATCTTTTTCAAAGCTTGGGGGTTTTGATTCTAATTTTCTAATGGCGCTCCATCGATCCATACAGATTCGATCCAGTCCGTTGCAAAGGCATAAGGGAAATAAGCAAGCTCATCGGCAGGACGGGTGATCAGAAAGCTGGCCCGCTTTCCCGGACTGATGCTGCCCAATTCCTCCTCCATGCCCATCGCATAGGCACTGTTCAATGTCGCGGCCGCCAAAGCCTCCTCTGGCTGCATTTTCAATCGGATACAGCCAAGACTCCAAACGAAGGGCATGCTGCCCGAAGGCGAACTGCCTGGGTTGTGGTCACTGGCCAAGGCCACAGGCAATCCACCATCGATCATTTTGCGCGCTGGTGGATCGTCAATTCCGAGAAAAAAGGCAGTGGATGGCAGCAAGGTGGGCATCGTATCGGACTTTAAAAGCAGTTCGATCTCTTCGTCTCCTGTGCATTCCAGATGATCCACCGATAAGGCTCCGTATTTCACACCTGCCTGAATTCCTCCGGAAAAATCCAATTCGTTTGCATGGATCTTGGGGCGCAAGCCATATTGGGCCCCTGCCTCAAGCAAGCGTTCTGTTTCTTGTTGAGTGAAAAAACCACGATCACAAAAAACATCGATAAAATCCGCCAGTTCTTCTTCGGCGATGACCGGAAGCATCTCCCCGATCAGCTGATCGATATAGCCACTCCTGTTGTCCTTGAATTCGGACGGAATGGCATGTGCACCAAGGAAGGTGGCGCGCACAGGAATGGGTGAAAAACGCTCGATGGACTTGATGACACGCAGCATTTTCAATTCCGAATCCATGCTCAGGCCATACCCACTTTTGATCTCTACTGCCCCTGTTCCCGTACCGATCATCTCCATCAAGCGCTCCATGGCCGAAGCGAACAGCTCGTCTTCCGGTGTTTCCCGCAGCACCTTGGCCGAATTGAGAATACCGCCGCCTTGCCTTGCGATCTCTTCATAACTCAGACCGGAGATCCTGTTTACGAATTCACGCTCACGGGTTCGGGCAAAAACGATGTGTGTATGCGAATCCACAAAAGCAGGCAGAACCCACTGACCATTCAGATCTATCCACTCGTCACAGCTGTTTCTGAGTTCCTCATCCAATTCTTCCATGCGACCGAACGAATGGATGGATGGACCTTCGGTACACAGCCAGGCGTCCCGCAGGATCGGGATATCTGCCATTTCAGACCCCTTGAGCAAAGCTGGAGGCGAATCCCAGCATCCGGCCAGTCCGGAGATCCGGGTGAATAAAGTGCGCATGAAGCGAAACTACAAAGAGCGAGAGCCATAAAACAAGAATATTTGACAGCTGCGAGCGAACAGCGCCTCCCGCCTCGTCCCCTGAAGTGGGTGGTTATATTTGTGTCCATGGCAGGCAACACGCTCGGCAAGCATCTTCGGCTCACCACTTTTGGGGAGTCCCACGGAAATTCGATCGGTGGGATCATCGACGGACTGCCCGCCGGAGTTGAGATCGATACAGAAGCTGTTGCATTCGAACTGAGCAGAAGAAAGCCCGGACAATCCAAGCTGACCACGGCCCGAAGAGAATCCGATGAAGTAGAATGGCTGAGCGGCCTCTGGGAAGGAAAGACGACCGGCAGCCCGCTGGCCTTCCGCATCGCCAACAAGGATGCCCGGCCCAAGGACTACGGGAATATGCAGGATGTCTACCGACCCGGTCATGCCGATCGAACCTATCAGGAAAAGTATGGCATCCGAGATCCGCGGGGTGGCGGAAGAAGTTCAGCCCGGGAAACGGCCAATTGGGTGGTCGCTGGTGCCATAGCAGGTCATCTCTTGCCAAGTGAATTGAAATGCATCGCCTATGTGGATCAGGTGGGAACGATCTACGCTCCTGCTTTGTCCACACCCGACACGACTGAGATCGAAGCTCATCCGGTGCGCTGTCCGCATGCAGAAACGGCTCAGGAAATGGAGGCGCTCATTAAAGCAACGATGGAAAAGGGCGATTCAGTGGGCGGCGCCATCCGCTGTGTGGTCACAGCAGCACCTGCCGGTCTTGGCGAACCGGTGTTTGGAAAACTGCCGGCGCGTCTTGGCGCCGCCATGTTCAGTCTCAATGCGGTGAAGGGCGTGGAATTCGGTTCTGGTTTCCAGGCAGGCAGCATGTTTGGAAGCGCCCACAACGACACCTATGATGCCGGTGGACTACCGGTCAGCAACCACGCAGGAGGTAGTCTTGGTGGGCTGTCGACCGGCGCACCCATCGAATTCCGGGTGGCATTCAAACCGACCTCCACCATCGGTCAAAAGCAACAGACCATCGACCGCAGCGGACAGGTGGTCCAACTTGAAGCCAAAGGGCGACATGACCCCTGCGTCGTCCCACGGGCCGTTCCCATCGTCGAGGCGCTCACGCTCTTCACATTGGCCGACCTCTACCTTATCTCTAAGACCGATCGACTATGAAATCTCTTGCGCTACACTGGAAGATCATCATCGGTTTGGTTTTGGGTGTCGGATGGGCCTTGGCCTCCATTTCCTTGGGGATCGGCTCATTCACTATCGACTTTATCGCTCCATTTGGGCAGATCTTCATCAACCTTTTGAAGCTCATCGCCATTCCCTTGGTCTTGTTCTCCATCATCATGGGCATCGTCTCTTTGAACGACACCACAACCCTCGGGAGAATGGGACTGAAGACGCTCGGTCTTTACCTGATCACCACCACCTTGGCGGTCAGCCTTGGGCTGCTGCTCGTCAATGGACTGAAACCCGGTGAGCGGGTGGCCATGGATCAGCGCGTGGCCAATCGCATGAGCTACGAACTCTGGGCCGGTCAGCAAGGAGCTGAGATCAAAGACGGAAAGGACTACCTGAACGATCCACAATACGCGCATCTGAAGATGGAAGCCCAACAACGACTGGACAAAGTGCGCTCAGATGACTTTACGCGCTCCAAGATGTCTGCCGCTCAAAACAATCGAGAGTCTGGGCCATTGCAGTTCCTCGTCGATATGGTCCCTTCAAACATCTTCAA
>CATILC010000175.1 GCA_949516455.1 Flavobacteriia bacterium
AGCGGCTTCTCCCCATTCAACGTCATCGATCCGCACACTCCCCTTGGTGACATGACCAAGCAGTTCGAATTCCACCCCATTGGGCATCATTAGGTCGATGAAGCGATCTTCCATCTCTGAAGAGACACTCACAACGATACGGCTCTGGGATTCCCCAAAGAGCCAGGCATCTGCGCGGATCGAAGCATCGGTGGTCACATCAAAGCCCAATCCGGAGTGCATCGCTTTTTCCATCAGGGCAACAAAGAGACCGCCCTCACTCACATCGTGTGCCGATCGTACCACACCCTCCTGGATCAGTGTCCGGACCATCTCCTGATTGGAGAACTCCTCTTCCAGATCGAAGTGGGGAACAGGAGACGCCTCGACTCCGTGAATGTGCACGAGGTACTGAGAGGAGGAAATGTCATTGTGACTTTCGCCGATCAGATAGATGAGATCTCCTTTCTGCTTGAAGGGAATGCTCGTTACGTGTTCCTTGTTTTCCACAATTCCGATCATGCCAATGGTCGGCGTGGGGAAAACAGGTTCTGTGCCTTCCTTGAGGACTGTCTGGTTGTAGAAGCTCACATTGCCGCCGGTGACCGGGGTCTTGAACCGCTCACAAGCCGCGCCCATACCCTTGATGGCGCCCACGAATTGCCAATAGACCTCTGGATTGTACGGATTGCCGAAGTTCAGGCAGTTGGTGATGGCCGATGGAACTCCCCCACTGCAGCTGATGTTCCGAGCAGCCTCGGAGACAGCGATCATGGCGCCAACCTCCGGATCGGCATGCACGTAGCGCGCATTGCAGTCTACGCTAATGGCCAGGGCGCGATCTGTCCCTTTGATGTTCACTATGGCCGCATCTGTCTGGCGGTTGGTGCTCATATTGACCGTTCCCACCATGGAGTCGTATTGCTCGTAGATCCTCTTCTTGGATGCGATGTTGGGAAGGGCCATCATTCTGCGGCCCACCTCTTGAAGATCCTCGGGCACCGGCACAGAGGAGATATCGAATTGCTGATATTCCTTGTGGTATGCCGGGGCGTGGAATTCTCTGTGATAGACTGGGGCGCCTCCTCCGAGCACCAGACTTTCAGCCGGAACCTCAGCGATGAGTTCACCATGCCAGAAATACTCGATCTTTCCATCGTCCTGCACCTCGCCGATCGGAACACAATGAATGTCCCACTTGTCGAAAATGGCCTCGACTTCCTGTTCTTTTCCCTTCTTGACCACGGCCAGCATCCGTTCCTGAGACTCGCTCAAAAGGATCTCCCAGGGCTTCATATCGGACTGCCGCATCGGCACCTTGTCCAAATGGATCTTCATTCCCACTCCGCCTGCAGCACTCATCTCTGATGTGGAACAGGTGATGCCCGCAGCGCCCATGTCCTGCATACCGATCAGCGCATCGGTCTCTGCCAGTTCCATACTGGCTTCGAGGAGCAGTTTCTCTTGAAAGGGATCGCCCACCTGAACGGCGGGAATATCGTTGGCACTGTCCTCCGAAAGGTCTTTTGAAGCGAAGGAGGCGCCGTGTATGCCGTCCTTTCCCGTGGAAGATCCGATGATGTACACCGGATTTCCAGCACCCGCAGCCGTTGCACGGATCATCTTTCCTGTTTCCAGTATGCCCGCAGAAAAGGCATTGACCAACGGATTCTGGCTGTAGCATTCATCGAAATAGGCCTCTCCCCCCACAACCGGAACGCCGAAGGAATTTCCATAATGTCCGATCCCCTTGACCACACCATCCACCAACCATTGGGTGCGCTTCTCCTCAGGCAGACCAAAGCGCAGCGAATTCATCTGGGCTATGGGCCGTGCACCCATGGTGAAGATGTCGCGGTTGATCCCGCCCACACCCGTGGCCGCTCCTTGAAAGGGCTCCAGAGCAGAGGGATGGTTGTGGCTCTCGATCTTGAACGCACAGGCAAGACCCTCTCCAATATCCACCAGGCCAGCATTTTCCTCGCCCGCCTTGAC
>CATILC010000176.1 GCA_949516455.1 Flavobacteriia bacterium
GCGCCCATTCGCTGCGTGTCCTCCCCTCTTCTTCGGCC
Source organism: Flavobacteriia bacterium (assembly GCA_949516455.1). Taxonomy (GTDB): domain Bacteria; phylum Bacteroidota; class Bacteroidia; order Flavobacteriales; family Schleiferiaceae; genus RFXV01. The sequence goes on from CATILC010000176.1 coordinate 39, forward strand.
AGCTTGCGCGGGGAGTGTTCGGTGAACGCCTCCGTTCGGCTTCAGCTCGATGGACAACAAGTGGCCCAAGCCTCGGGAACAAAGGTGATAGAGTACACTTTCCATGGAGATGAACAGTCCGCAGGTATGCATCAGTTGACCTTGGAGATCGATACTGGAAATGGATATTTCGCCACGGATTCCCTGACGATCGAACGTCTGCAGGCGGGCACCCCATCCGATCCTCCAGCAGGAAGGGAAGACGGCATCACCATTTTGTCTCAGACCAAAGTCCACCTGCAACTTCGGGCACCCGGAAAATCATGGGCCTTTGCCTTGGGTGATTTCAATAACTGGCAGTTGGATTCTGCCTACCTGATGACCCCGTCCACCGATGGCCAGAGTTTTTGGATCGAGATCGATCAACTGGACCCACAGACCAAATACCGTTTTCAGTACTATGTGGGGCCGCAGGGGATCAAGATCGCAGACCCCTACAGCGAACTTGTACTCGATCCCTGGAACGATCAGTACATCGGGCAGGCCACCTACCCGAATCGTCCTTTCTATCCCGCCAATCAGAGCGGACATGTCTCTGTTTTTCAGACAGGAAAGATCGGCTACTCCTGGGACAATGGGCTGAATTATCAGCGGCCCGACAGCCGGGACCTGGTGATCTACGAACTGCTGCTCCGCGATTTCGATTCGGAGCACAGCTGGAAGGCGCTGATGGACCGAATGGATTATTTCGAGGCACTGAACATCAATGCGATCCAATTGATGCCGGTGATGGAATTCGAGGGCAACGAGAGCTGGGGATACAACCCGAGTTATATGTGTGCACCCGACAAGTATTACGGACCCGAGAAGGACTTAAAAAAGTTCATTGAAGAATGCCACCGAAGGGACATCGCCGTCATACTGGACATCACTTTGAATCATCAATTCGGCCAAAGTCCACTCGCCCAGCTTTACTGGGACGATGTGAACAATCGGACCGCGCCGGACAATCCCTGGTTCAACGAATACCCGAAACATCCCTTCAATGTCGGTTACGACATGAACCACGAAAGCGGACTCACCCAGTATTTCGCCAAACGGGTCTTCACGCACTGGCTCGAAGAATACCGGGTGGACGGCTTCCGTGTGGATCTGTCGAAGGGCTTCACCCAGACGAACAATCTGTACAGCGTATCGGGTTGGAACGCCTATGATCAAGGGCGGATCAACCGGCTGAACGATTACGGTCAGCACATTTGGTCAGTGACTCCCGGTGCCTTTGTGATCCTCGAACACTTTGCAGGCAATGCAGAAGAAAGTGCGCTGTCCAACAGCGGGTTCATGCTTTGGGGCGATATGAATTACTCCTACACCCAAGCGGTGATGGGCTACGGCAGTGATCTGAGCGGAACCCTTGCCTCGAACAGGGGCTGGTGGGGCAAGAACCTGGTGGCCTACATGGAAAGCCACGACGAAGAACGGCTGTGCTACGAGGCCAAGGTCAATGGAAACGCTTACAATGGCTACTCCACACGAAATGCCGCCACCTATGCTGACCGGCACGCCATGGGTGCGGTCTTGCTCTTGTCCACGCCCGGGCCCAAGATGTTCTGGCAATTCGGCGAACTGGGCTACGACTACAGTATCGATTTCTGTATAGGCGACAGCAGCATATCCGGAGGCTGCCACATCAACAACAAACCCATACGCTGGGACTATTTGGAAGAACCTCACCGGAAAGCGGCTTTTGGCGTCTGGTCCGACATGATACACCTCAGGACCACTCAGAATGCATTCCGCAACGATCCGTTGGAATACAACGTATCCGGACTGGTCAAGAAGATCCGGCTTCAGGATCAGGGACGCCACTTCGTGATCATGGCCAATACGGATGTGGCCTGGCAAAATGCCAATGCCTACTTCCCTTTTACCGGGACATGGTATTCTCTGCTTGAATCCGACAGCCTATCCGTCGGAAGCAATTTCCCTCAGATCTCTTTGGCACCTGGCGCTTATAAAGTCTTTTGCAACGAGCCGATCGAACTGCCCAATGCGCCCTTCTCTCCGGATCTTCTCCCGGATTATTTGGGCATCTGCCCCACAGCGGGGGAGCTGCTCACGGCCGCACCTGGCCACGGGCCCTACCTCTGGAGCGACGGAAGCACAGGCAACACGCTCTCTGTTGTTCAGGATGGCTGGTACAGCGTTCAGGCGACGAACTCATTTGGACGCATACATACCGACAGTGTCTGGGTGAACATCGACTGCCAGACTGCGGCTCTGGGAACCGAAATGCCCAGTCTGATCACTGCCAACAGCGCTCAATTCCACGGGCTGCTGGTGAGTGCCGGAAATTCAAGCATCGACTCGACAGGTTTTGTCTTTGGGACCACTTCCGGACCTCTTCTCGGAAACAATGCGCAAATCAGCGCGTCCGGCAATTCCTCCTTTCAGGCTTCAGTGAGCGGCCTTCTTCCAGGTGTGACCTACTATGTACGCAGCTATGCGGTGAATGCAGCAGGTGTAGCCTACGGCAATGAGCGCAGCTTCCTGACCGCAGCCGGCAACTACGACCTGAGCTTCCGCGTTGATATGCGGGAACAGACCATCCATCCGAACGGGATCCATGTGGCTGGAGATTTCCAGCAGCTCGCTGGCTTTGCCTCAAATTGGGATCCAAGCAGCTGCATTATGAGCGATCCCGACCAGGACTCCATCTACGAACTCACGGTCAATCTGCCGATCGGCAGCTACGAATTCAAGTTCATCAACGGGGATGACTGGTCCGGTGGGGAAGGGATCGACCCAGCCTGCGCAAGTGCTCAGGGCAACCGATACATCAGCATAGCTACGGATTTCTCGACAGTGCCTTTCTGCTTTGGCAGTTGCTGGGCATGCGATACCACAGGAACAGGACTTTTCGACCTCACCTTCCAAGTGGATATGGGTCAGGAAACGGTCGATCCAAGCGGTGTGCACGTGGCTGGTGACTTTCAGGCTGTCGGAGGTTTCGGAAGCAACTGGAATCCATCCACCGCTCAGATGCTGGACCCGGACGGGGACGGTGTTTATGAGCTGACCGCAGCACTGCCCGTGGGCACCTATCAATACAAATTTGTGAACGGAAACAGCTGGGGTAAGGACGAAAGCGTTCCTCCAGCATGCAGTGGTACCAGCGGAAACCGAAGCATCGATGTGACAGGAGACATGAGCACCCCCTCCATTTGCTTTGAGGCATGCAGCAGCTGTTCCACCGGTCCTCTGCCGAATGTGGACATCACCTTCCAGGTGGATATGAGCCAAGAGACGATCTCGCCGAACGGCATCCATGTGGCGGGGAATTTTCAGGCGGCGGCTGGTTTTGGAAGCGACTGGAATCCATCGAGCAGTCCGATGAGCGATCCCGATGGCGACAGCATCTACACCCTGACCGTCAGCGCGCCAGCAGGAAGCTATCAATACAAATTCATCAATGGAAACAGCTGGGGGTCAGACGAAAGTGTTCCCTCAGGCTGTGCGACAAGCAACAATCGGGAGCTCACTGCAACTGCTGCTACGAGCAGCCCATTGGTCTGCTTCGGGAGCTGTTCCCCTTGCTCGCAGGCACCTCCACAAACCCTGTACGATCTGACCCTGCAGGTGGACATGCGTCAGGCGGGCAGCGTATCGACCAATGGCGTGCATGTGGCAGGAAACTTTCAGGCGGCAGCCGGCTACGGAAGCGATTGGAATCCTTCATCCACCGCACTATCAGACCCAGACGGCGACAGTGTATACACCTTAACCGTTCAAATTCCAGCCGGGATATACGAGTACAAATTCATCAATGGAAACAGCTTTACGGACGATGAGGACATTCCTTCCTATTGCAGTTTCAACAACAACAGAGGGATCGTACTCTCAGGGGATACAACGCTCCCTGTGATCTGCTTCTCGGCCTGCGAATCCTGCTCTTCCATCCCGACCAACAGCCACACCCTGACATTCAACGTGGACATGCGTCAGGAAGTCATCGATTCGGCGGGCGTGCACGTCACCGGGACATTTGCCCTTGCTGCCGGATTGGATACGGTCAATTGGCTGCCGGATGCGCTTGAACTTTTGGATCCAGATGGAGATACAGTCTACAGCGGATCCGTTGTCGTTCCCACGGGCGTATACGAATTCAAGTATGTAAATGGCAACAGCTGGGGTCAGGATGAGCAGCTCGTAGGGGGCTGTCTTTCGGGCAGCAATCGTGTGATCATGGTAAATGCCAACAGAAACCTGGATACCGTTTGTTTTGCCAGCTGCCATGCCTGTCAGCCGCCCCCTCCAATACACACTGTGACTTTTCAAGTGGACATGCGACAGCAGATCATTAGCCCGAACGGAGTTCATGTGGCCGGTGACTTCCAGACCGCGGCTGGTTTTGCCAGCGACTGGGACCCATCATCCACTGCCCTGTCCGATACCGATGGCGACAGCATCTACTCTCTCAGCGTACAAATTCCCCCCGGCAGTTACGAATTCAAATTCATCAACGGCAATGCCTGGGGCGACGATGAAAACATCTGGTCCGAACCCTGTCAGTCCAATGGCAACCGAAGCCTGACCCTCCCATCGGACAGCATCCTTGCCGCTGTATGCTATGGAAGCTGCAGTCCGTGTGTGATCCAGCCGCCATCCTCCACATTCAACCTCACCTTTCAAGTGGATATGCGCCAGCAGACCATCAGCCCAAATGGAGTGCATGTGGCCGGTGACTTCCAGGCCGCTGCAGGTTTCGCTGGCAATTGGGACCCTTCGACCACCGCTTTGTCCGATCCCGATGGCGACAGCGTCTATACCCTCAGCGTGCAGGTACCCGCTGGCAGTTACGAATACAAATTCATCAACGGCAACGCCTGGGGCGACGATGAGAACATGTGGTCCGAACCTTGTCAGTCCAATGGCAACCGAAGCCTGAGCCTCGCATCGGACAGCATTCTACCCGCGGTGTGCTTTGGAAGCTGCAGCCCCTGCTCTGTAGCTCTTCCCAGCCATCAGATCACCTTCCGGGTGGACATGTCCGGTGTGTGCCAGAGCGATTCTGTCGATCTGGCTGGAAGCATGAACAGTTGGGCAGGCGGTGAGCTGCTGACCGACCCCAATGGCGACCGCATCTACGAGACAACGATCACTCTGCAAGAGGGAACCTATGACTTCAAGTTCAGGAATTTCTACTCTGGGAATATCGAATGGGAAGGCATTTCCAATCGCTCACTCATCGTGACCAATGACAGTGTCCTACCAGTGGTTTGTTTCAATTCCCTCAGCCCATGCAGCAACATATATCCTCCGGCAGATGTCACTTTTCGGGTGCATTTGAATGGCCTGCCCGCAGACAGCAATGGAATATGGGTAGTAGGTGATTTTACTGTTCCCGCATGGAACAATGGCGCCTTGCCGCTTCTTCCTACCGCACAACCCGAAGTCTATGAAGCAACGATAAGCGTATGCCCAACGACCTTTTATTGGAAATTCGTGAACGGAGATCCGTTGACCTACAGCGGAGAGGAGACCTTCCCGAATGGGGACAGCAGCTGCTATGTGCCCAATGGCTTTGGCGGGTTCGATCGCCTCACTACGCGGGTGGATTCCCTGCCATTGCTTTTGGAATACACCTTCAATACATGCCAGGATCCTTCATCGCTGAGCCCGCCGATTGTGCAGACAGACTCTGCCGTTCAGATCGGCCGCTATTCAGCAGTGCTCGGAGGAACGGTATTGAATGATGGCGGGGGAAGTGTAACGGAACGAGGGGTGGTGTACGATACCATACCGGGGCCTGATCTCCTTTCATCCCCGTATACATCAAATGGTATCGGAACAGGGGCCTACCAAAGCAGCCTCAGCGGAATGGCCCCTTCTACGACTTATTATTACCGGGCCTATGCGACCAATCTCGCTGGATCGGCATACGGTACAGAGTTGAGTTTTACCACAGACAGCGCCCAAAATTGCCTTTGGCCCTTGGAC
>CATILC010000177.1 GCA_949516455.1 Flavobacteriia bacterium
CCGTCATGGATAAAAAACTGATCTCGAAAAAAAAGATCCCCTTCCCCATCACGGATCGCTTGCTGAGTTACCTCGAAGAGTTTGGACGCAGCATTCAGATCCCCATAGCCTATCCCGACTTGCTCCGTTTTGAAGACAGCGTACCCATTGTCGATGAATCCGGGGAAGACACCTTGTGGATCAACTGCATCTACTCTTCCAGCGAACTGGATGAACTCGTACTCAATCTCAAGCGGCTTTATTCGATCCTGCATGCCGATGGCAGCGACACCATCCTCCCCTACATCACCATCGACAGCATTGCCTTCTGCACCTTTGGCAACACCAAGCCCTTCCGCATCAAGGTGCGGAACATCATCAATGACAACTACATCTTTCTCTACATCAAGCAGTGTGACGCATCGAGGATCTACGGCCTGGAACTCGAACACCTGCTTTCGCCCAATCCCATCAACTTTCTGATCCATCGCGACACACTGATCGAGGAGCACATTGCGGGCATCCCTGGAGATGTATTCATCAAGGAAAAATTGGGTGGACTGGCCATGCAGGACAAAAGGGCCTTGGCCAAAGAATACGTCAAGTTCAACGAACGAAGCTTCATCCGACTGCTCGGAGACATGCGCTCGTACAATTACGTGGTGGTCATCACTCAGGATTTTGACCGGGTTCAATACCGGATCCGTGCGATCGATTTCGATCAGCAGAGCTACGAGGGCAACTCCAAAGTCTACAAACCTCAATTCCTTCCGGAAAACAGTCGCCTTTCACAAATGACCCTTGATGTGCTGACGCCCGGTTCCATGGACCAATACATCAAAGAGGAACGCTCCCTTTTGGCCAAGCGGGCGACAAGTGAAAACAAACGACTCCTCGCGCTGATGGACTGCATGCGGGAAGACCATATTTCAAGTCCAGAAAAGATCGAGGAACTCCGGACCGACCTCTTTGCACTGACCCGGGATGTTCACTTCAAAAAGGCCCAAAATATGGGGGAGATCCTGCAAGCTGCCCTTGACTTTGTAACGCGCAACTACCAAAGTGAAAATCCGTTCATAAACTCCGGATTCTAGGTCAGAAGCAGAAGAAAGATATTGAAGGGGAAGGCTGCCAGCTGTTGCATTCATTTATCTGATCAACTCTTTATCTTTAAAGCCCCTTACCCCCACACCACATGTACACCATCGATCTTTCCGAAATACGCCTCAGTGACCTCGATATGGTCGGAGGCAAAAATGCCTCTCTGGGCGAAATGATCCAGAACCTCGACACCCTCGGCGTAAAGGTTCCGGGTGGTTTTGCAGTGACGGTCCTCGCCTACCAGAAATACATCGAACACAACAACTTCAACGAGCGGATCAAGGCACTCATTGAGAAGATGGATGCAGACGACCTCGTATCGCTGCGCAGAACGGGATCTGAGATTCGCCAGATCATCCGGAATGGTGAATGGCCGCTGGAACTGAAAAATGAGATCAAGGCGAAATACAAGGAGTTGTCCGGACGCTACGGCCAGGAGATCACCGACGTGGCCGTTCGTTCTTCGGCCACTGCAGAAGATCTGCCCGACGCCAGTTTCGCTGGCCAGCAAGAGACCTATTTGAACGTACGCGGGCCCGTTCAGATCCTGTCGTCCATCCGCAACTGCTTTGCCTCTCTTTTTACCGATCGCGCCATTTCATATCGTGAGAGTTTTGACTTCGATCACTTCGAGATCGGTTTGTCCGTGTGCATCCAAAAAATGGTGCGTTCGGATCTGGCTGCCTCAGGTGTGGCCTTTTCGTTGGATACAGAAAGTGGATTCAAGGATGTCGTCCTGATCAACGGATCCTACGGTTTGGGCGAAAGCGTGGTGCAGGGCAGTGTTTCCCCCGATGAGATCGTCGTCTTCAAACCGAGCCTGGAAAAGGGTTTTTCCTCCATTATTGAGAAGAAGATCGGACGGAAAGAAACCAAAATGATCTATGCGACGGATACGGGTCGCTTGGTGAAGACCACGGTTGTAGACGAGAAACAGCAAAAAGAATTCTGCATTACCGACGAGCAGGCGCTGCAGTTGGCCAAATGGGTATGCATCATCGAAAAACACTATTCAGAACTCAAGGGCCACTGGTGCCCCATGGACACCGAATGGGCGCTGGATGGTTTGTCGGGAGAAATGTTCATCGTTCAGGCGCGACCTGAGACCATCCATTCGCGCAGAAAGGCCAATGAATTGGTGGAATACGAGATCGATCGCTCCACAGAGGCACCGGTCGTTTTGACCGGCATCGCGGTGGGCGATAAGATCGGGCAGGGAAAGGCCCAGAAGATGTTCACACTCGATGGTCGCGACGGATCTTTTGACGGTTCAAATTTCCAGGAAGGAGACATCCTGGTGACGGAAATGACGGATCCAGACTGGGAACCCATCATGAAAAAGTCATCGGCGATCATCACCAACAAAGGAGGCCGCACCTGCCATGCAGCCATTGTCGCAAGAGAGTTGGGCATTCCTGCCATCGTTGGCACCATGAACGCAACCGAAATGCTCGAAAATGGGGACACCTTCACCGTCTCCTGTGCCGAGGGAGATGTGGGCAAAGTATACGCGGGCAATGTTGAATTCAAGATCAACCGCATTCAGCTGGATACGCTGCCCAAGCCAGAAACACCGATCATGCTCAATGTGGCTTCTCCCGACCTGGCATTCAAATTCGCGCAAATTCCAAATGCCGGGGTCGGACTGGCCAGAGAGGAGTTCATCATCAACAACTACATCAAGGCCCATCCCCTGGCCCTCTTGCAGCATCGTGAACTCAACGATCCAGAACTGACCAAAAACATCGAGTTGCTGATCCGCGGTTATGAGAGCGAAGAGATGTTCTTTGTCAAAAGGCTTTCGTACGGGATCGCAAAAATTGGAGCGGCATTCTATCCGAACAACGTCATCGTTCGGCTCTCGGATTTCAAGTCGAACGAATACTCCAATCTGATGGGCGGTCAGCATTTCGAGCCGAAAGAAGAAAATCCAATGATCGGTTGGCGCGGTGCCTCGCGTTATTACTCCAAAGAATACCGATATGCATTTGGAATGGAATGCAAAGCCATCAGGCGGGTGCGGGAAAAGATGGGCCTTTCCAATGTAACGGTCATGATCCCATTTTGTCGAACAGTGGAAGAGCTGTTGCAGGTGTATGAGGTCATGAAGGAATTTGGACTGGAACGAGGCAAAGATGGATTGCAGGTGTATTTGATGGCAGAGTTGCCTTCAAACATATTGATGGCCGAGGAATTTGCTGCACATATCGATGGATTCAGTATCGGCTCCAATGACCTCACACAACTCACTTTGGGCCTGGACAGAGACTCCTCACTGATCGCCCATATCTACAACGAAAGAAATCCGGCGGTCAAGCGATCGATATCATCCTTGATCGAAACGGCAAAAAAGACAAAAACGAAAGTGGGGATCTGCGGACAAGGACCCTCCGACTACCCTGATTTTGCCCAATTTCTGGTGGAAGAGGGCATAGACACCATTTCCGTTACGCCCGACTCCATGCTGAAGACCATCAGAGCGCTGGCCGATGTGGAGCAGTCCATCAGAGAAAGGGCTGCTGACTAAAAGCAGGCTGCTCGCGTATGATTGAATGGTTTTTGGTCTCCTTTGGCGGATCAGATCCGAGTTCTTAATTGTTGTTTAAAAGTGTATTGTGCGGGATGCCTATTCCATATCTGAATATGCTCATTGGTATTCTCAAAGTCGGGATCTCGCCCTCTTTTTCCATGCGCTTTGATCCCTTCCAGAACTCCGAGCTCCTGCGTATTTTCGACAAGCAAAGAGAAATACCAGAAAGACCGAATCACCTTATCCAAGAAAAATGAAAAATCCGTTCACTCTGATCGCACTTGTTGGTTTATCCTTCTGTGTGACGGCCACTTCCCCTGTTCATGATTCTAAAAATGGACCGGCGCTCACAAAGAAGAATGAGCCAAAGGGCGTTCATTATATAGGAGAGGTGTTTGGTGGTGGCGTGGTCTTCTGGGTAGACCATTCAGGAGAACACGGGCTGATCCTGAGCATGGCCGACCTCAGTACAGGATATCCCTGGAGTAATGTTGGCGACGCTCTTTACGAGTCGTCCAACGACTGGGACGGCCGAAACAACTCAAAAGCCATTCTCGGTCAGGACGGGCATGAAAGCAGTGCTGCCCTCCTGTGTGATGAATATGTGAATGAAGATTACGGTACGGGTACATACAGCGATTGGTATTTGCCCAGTATCTCTGAATTGAATCAGGTTTGGAATCACTATTACGAAGTTCAGCGCGCACTTGCGTTAAGCGGAAATGCAGGCTGTGACCCACTGGTCAGGAATTATTACTGGTCTTCTACAGAGTACAAGGAAAATCGGGCTTTATACTTCGTTTTCTTTGACGGAACGGTCGGATACGAGCGCAAATCGCGAGGCAATCACGTACGCGCAGTGCGGGCCTTTTAAATTGTCCCTGGGAACTCCAGCGCATATTTTTCGAGCGTCTTGAGCACCTCATTCCAATTTGTGTTCAGTAAAGGGCCTCATGACCATGCCACAGGTCCTCAGACAGCTGTGCTGTGGATCGCATTCGCCCTCTTGTGGACATCTGCTACTGCTTATGCACAAGGATGTAGTGACGCCGGATTTTGCAGCATAGATGCTTTACGACCCAATCAGCAAAAAGAGGAAGTTCTTCGGGATCAGTTCCGGATCGGGACTTTCTACGGAAATGCCGACCATGCCATCGCCGTATACGGAATGAGCATCGCCTATGATGACGCGTGGTCCAGCTCCTGGCGAAGTGAGATCAAACTGACTTCACTGGCGCAAAGCAGCGAAGCGATACAGACTTTCGGATTGTCCGATGTGCTCATCAACATTCACTTTCAGGCATCCCAGCGCATGGGGCTGAGCGCGGGCATCAAATGGCCCTTGTCCGATGCGTCAAATGAACTGGACGGACTTCCCCTTCCCATGGACCACCAGTCCAGTTTGGGCACGCACGATCTGATCTTCGGATTTTCCTACGTCAGCTGGGGCATCCAATGGGCGGCCGCCCTTCAGCAACCTCTTACCCAGAACAACAATCAGTTCCTGTCCAGTTTCTATCCCTCGGAAAATGAACTCAGTGCCTTCCCTTCCACCAACGCATTCAACCGAAGCGGCGATGTACTGTTGCGCGGCTCCTACCCCATCCAAATGGCGAATTGGACCCTGACACCCAGCATTCTGCCCATCTACCATTTGCGAAACGACCGCTATCGGGATGAGTATGGCAAAGAACATCAGATAGACGGTTCCAAAGGACTGACCCTGAATGGCAATCTTTTCATCGATTATGCTTGGAGCAGCAAGCAGGGCCTTCAATTGGCCATGGGCTTTCCCTTCATTGCCAGAAAAGCTCGCCCCGACGGACTCACCCGAACTGCGCTCCTCACGCTCGAGTACCGCATTCAACTTTAATTCGAAGAGATGTTCGCCCTGGTCTACCGCTTCCGCATCCATGAAAACAGCGAGCAGGCCTTTATTGCTTCGTGGGCAGAACTCACCCGCATGATCCGAGAACACGAGGGCAGCCAGGGATCGCGCTTGCACAAGGAAGATGAAACCACCTACATCGCCTATGCTCAATGGCCCAGCAAGGCCCATTGGGAAGCATCCGGAGAAGGATTGCCGTCCGAAGCCGATGCCGTTCGGGAACGCATGCGCGCATGCTGCATCTCTGTGGAGTGTCTGCACGAATTGGAATGTATTAAGGATTTTCTGCATCAGGTTTGAAACCCCTTTGGGAAAGGCCTTACATGAGGGGTTATCTTTGCCTAAAGTGGAAAGTAAATGACTGTACGACTGACCCTATCGATCCTGCTTCAATCAGTCTTTTCCGCTCTTTTCGCCCAGAATATCCAGGACGATTTTGAAGGGAACGGAAACATCTCCAGCTGGGCCGCCACCGACTGCATCCTCAATACCAGTTTCAGCAATCCGGCTGCACAAGGCATCAACACCTCGCCCACAGTCCTGAAGTACCGCGACTTTGGCGGAAGCTGGTGCAACATCCGCTTCGACGCCGGACACAAACTCAACATCTCCGCCCACCCGACATTTTCCTTCAAGATCTACGTACCCTCCTCCAGCATAACGGGAAACCAAAACAATGAGGTGTCCCTCAAGCTGCAGAATGGAAACACCCTGGATCCTTGGAAAAATCAAGTTTCCGTGACCAAGCCCATCCTTCTGGACCAGTGGCAGGAGGTCTCATTCAACTTTCAGACAGATCCGTACGACAATTTTGATGTCAATACTTCTCCCCCTTGGGAGCGCGTAGATCTCGACCGGATCCTGATCCAGGTCAACGGCGACAACAACAACGATCAGGTGACCGCCTACATCGACGATTTCTTTCACGAATACCTGACGCCCCTGCCGTCCGGAGATGTCTACGACCAGCTCATCTGGTCCGACGAATTCGATACCGACGGCGCCCTGGACAGCAGCAAATGGCATCATCAAACGCTTTTTCCAGTGGGCAGCAGCTGGTTCAGCGGAGAGATACAGCACTATACCGATCGGCTCGACAACAGCTATGTGCAGAACGGTTCCCTGCACATCGTGGCCAAAAAAGAGAACTACACCGACCAAGGCGTCACCAAGACCCACACTTCCGCCCGATTGAACTCAAAATTCGCTTTTACCTACGGGCGTGTCGAGGTCCGGGCCAAAGTCCCTGGTGGCACAGGCACATGGCCAGCCATCTGGATGCTTGGAAAGAACATCGACGAACACGGCGCATATTTCCAAACACAGGGCTATGGCACAGTCTCCTGGCCTTATTGCGGAGAGTTTGATATCATGGAACATTGGGGAGATGAGCCCAACGAAGTATTCAGTGCTATTCACACTCCAGAGACCTATTTCAACACCAGTGGAGCTGGCTGGATGGTCCACAGCGGAGGGCAAAAGATCCCCACAGCGCTGAGCGATTTTCACGTTTATGCCGTGGAATGGACCGAAGACAAGATCCAGTTCAGCGTGGACAGCATGGTGCATTATACCTACCAACCCATGTCCCAGCACCCGAACAACTGGCCGTTTCAAAAGCCGCACTTCCTCCTGCTGAACATTGCCATTCAACCGGCAGTGGATCCCGCC
>CATILC010000178.1 GCA_949516455.1 Flavobacteriia bacterium
ACGAATTCCGAGGGCGAATGATTGACGATCGCAAGGTTGGAATAGATGCCGTCGGCAACTTCCTCCTTGATCTCGATGTTCATTTGCCCATCCTGTGAGGTCTCCTGGCTCATGCCTCCTGCTCTATGAGTTCCTCGCTGCTTCCCTCAGCTTCGGCTTCCATTTTCTCAAGAAGGGCCTTGGATCCAACGATGTACTTGTCGTATGCCTTGAGGCCTGTACCGGCAGGGATCTTGTGACCAACGATCACATTTTCTTTCAGACCTTCCAAAGTATCGCGTTTGGCTCCGACAGCCGCCTCGTTCAGCACCTTCGTGGTTTCCTGGAAGGAAGCCGCAGAGATGAAGGACTTGGTCTGCAGAGAAGCACGGGTGATTCCCTGTAGGATCGGAGTAGCCGTGGCTGGGTTGGCAGGTCTTGCCTGAACCTGCGCCTTGTCGGAACGCTTCAGCAGAGAGTTCTCATCGCGCAGTTCGCGCGCAGAAATGATCTGACCATTCTGCAGGTTCTCAGAGTCGCCGCAATCCTCGACAAAGAGCTTGTCAAAGATCCAGTCGTTCTCCTCGACGAAATCGTTCTTGTGTACGAGGTTTCCTTCGAGGAACTTGGTTTCCCCCGGATCCTGAATGGATACCTTCCGCATCATCTGACGCACAATGACCTCGAAGTGCTTGTCATTGATCTTCACACCCTGCAGGCGGTAGACTTCCTGAACTTCATTGACCAGATACTCCTGAACCGCAGTCGGTCCTTCGATGGCCAAAATATCATTGGGTGTAATGGCTCCATCAGAAAGCGGCATGCCTGCCTTCACATAGTCATTTTCCTGAACCAGGATCTGCTTCGACAGATTCACCAGATACTTCTTGACCTCATCCGTTTTGGACCGCACCAGAACCTCTCGGTTGCCCCGCTTGATCTTTCCATAGGACACAATGCCGTCGATCTCACTGACCACAGCTGGATTGGACGGATTCCGCGCTTCGAAGAGCTCGGTCACGCGTGGAAGTCCACCGGTGATATCCCCCGCTTTGGCGCTCTTTCTTGGGATCTTGACCAATACTTTTCCGGTCACGATCTTCTCTCCTTCCTCTACCACGATATTGGATCCAACTGGTAGGTTATAGGTCTTCAGCGTCTCTCCCTTGGTGTTCTGGATAAGAATACTTGGGATCATCTTCTTGTTCCTCGACTCAGAGATCACCTTTTGCTGGAAACCAGTCTGTTCGTCGATCTCCACTCGGTAGGTCACGCCTTGTTCGATGTCCTCGAAAGCCACCTTACCAGAGTCCTCGCTGATGATCACCGCGTTGAACGGATCCCATTCGCATATGACGTCGCCCTTTTTGAGCTTCTGACCATTCTTTACAAACAGCGTCGAACCGTAAGGAATGATGGCTGTGGCCTGGCTCATTCCCGTCTTGGAGTCGATCAGGCGCATCTCGCCGGTTCGGCCAATGACCATGTTCGCTGGGTTCTTCTTGTCCACCTTGCTTTCCACGGTCCGGACATCTTCCAGCTCGATCTTGCCATCCATTTTGGCGATCAACTTATTCTCTTCAGAGACATTTCCAGCCGTTCCACCTACGTGGAATGTACGCAGCGTCAACTGTGTGCCGGGTTCTCCGATAGATTGGGCAGCGATCACCCCAACAGCTTCACCGCGCTGTATCATTCCGCCAGTCGACAAGCTTTGTCCATAGCACTTGGCGCAGATGCCGCGTTTGGTCTCACAGGTCAGTGGAGAACGGACCTCCACAGATTCCACAGAGGCATTTTCCACCAGAGCGGCAGTTTCATCACTGATCAGTTCACCAGATTCCACGAGTACATCGCCGGTTTTCGGATGAAGAATGTCCTGCAACGAGACCCGTCCCACGATGCGCTCGCTCAACGGCTCAACGATCTCCTCATTCTTTTTCAGCGCCTGTACCTCGATTCCTCGGAGTGTACCACAATCTTCCTCGTTGATGATCACATCCTGTGCAACATCCACCAAACGACGTGTCAAATAACCCGCATCTGCAGTCTTGAGAGCGGTATCGGCCAATCCCTTACGCGCTCCGTGCGTGGAGATGAAGTACTCCAGAATGGAAAGTCCTTCCTTAAAATTTGAGATGATCGGGTTCTCGATGATCTCTCCTCCCCCAGAACCGGACTTCTGCGGCTTGGCCATCAAGCCCCGCATTCCTGAAAGCTGACGGATCTGTTCCTTTGATCCCCGAGCACCGGAATCGAGCATCATAAAGATCGGGTTGAATCCCTGATCGTCCGTGCTCAGATAATGCATGGCTCTTTCGGTCAATCGCGCATTGGCGTTGGTCCAGACATCGATCACCTGATTGTAGCGCTCGTTGTTGGTGATCAGACCCATGTTGTAGCTTCCGAGGATGCCCTCGATCTGTTCGTTGGCTCCGTTGATGATGTCCATCTTCTCCTGTGGGATGATGATGTTCTCCAATGAGAAACTCAATCCTCCGCGGAATGCCGTCATGAATCCAAGACGTTTGATGTCGTCCAGGAACTTGGAGGCCTGGGCCACATCGGTCAGCTTGATGATCCGGGCAATGATGTTCCTCAACGCCTTCTTGGTCAAAACCTCATCAATATATCCGACCCCTTCGGGTACTGCCTGATTGAACAAGACACGACCAACGGTGGTCTCTACCACCTCAGGATGCACTTCTCCATTCTTATCGCGAACAGGCACCTTGACCTTGATGATCGCGTGCTTCTCGACGCGTTGCTCGTTGAAGGCGATCTCCACCTCTTCTGGGGAGTAGAAGGTCATGCCCTCTCCCTTCACCGGATGCTTCTTGGTTCCTTTTCTGGCCTTGGTCATGTAGTACAGTCCGAGGACCATGTCCTGAGATGGTACAGCGATGGGCGACCCGTTGGCCGGATTGAGAATGTTGTGCGAAGCCAGCATGAGTACCTGGGCTTCCAATACAGCAGCAGGACCGAGTGGCAAATGCACCGCCATCTGATCTCCGTCGAAGTCGGCATTGAACGCTGTACAGGCCAATGGGTGCAGACGAATGGCCTTTCCTTCGATCATCTTTGGCTGGAAGGCCTGAATGCCCAATCGGTGCAAAGTCGGAGCTCGGTTGAGCAGAACAGGGTGGCCCTTCATGACATTTTCCAGGATGTCCCAAACCACGGGATCCCTCTTGTCGATGATCTTCTTGGCTGATTTGACCGTTTTGACAATGCCGCGCTCGATGAGCTTGCGAATAATGAATGGCTTGTACAATTCGGCCGCCATATTCTTTGGAAGACCACATTCGTGCAAAGGCATCTCGGGGCCCACAACGATCACCGAACGGGCCGAGTAATCGACACGCTTACCGAGCAGATTCTGACGGAAGCGCCCCTGCTTTCCTTTCAAGCTGTCTGAAAGGGATTTCAGCGGACGATTGCTCTCCGTCTTGACCGCACTTGATTTCCGGGTGTTGTCGAAGAGTGAATCCACAGACTCCTGCAGCATCCGCTTTTCGTTTCGGAGGATCACCTCTGGCGCCTTGATCTCGAGAAGTCGCTTGAGGCGATTGTTTCGGATGATCACGCGGCGATACAGATCATTGAGGTCCGAGGTTGCAAACCGGCCACCATCCAATGGGACCAGTGGTCGAAGTTCGGGTGGGATCACCGGCACGATCTTCATGATCATCCACTCCGGCTTATTCGTTGTTCCGGCGCCCTTCATAGACTCTACTACCTGCAGGCGCTTGAGTGCTTCCTGCTTCCTCTGCTGAGAAGTCTCTGTTGCCGCCTTGTGACGAAGCTCGTTGGACAAGGAATCCAGATCCAAACGGCTCAACAAACCGACCAGTGCCTCGGCCCCCATTTTCGCAATGAACTTGGTGGGGTCTGTATCGTCGAGATAATTGTTCTCCTGTGGAAGGCGGTCGAGAATCTCCAGATATTCCTCTTCTGTGAGGAATTCCATGAATTCAAGCTCACTTCCATCTTCTTTGGTTGCATTTCCCGCCTGGATCACAACGTAGCGCTCGTAGTAGATGATCATGTCGAG
>CATILC010000179.1 GCA_949516455.1 Flavobacteriia bacterium
ATCAACTGCGTGTACTGTGACCCGAAATCGAGGATGAGGATCCGTTCTTGCATGCCTAAAAGTAGCTAATCCGACAGGGCGGCTTCCAATTGCCCACCACAGAGTTCAACTGATTTTTCCACCGATCAGCGCGATGCCCATCAGGAGCAGAAAGAGACCGACAAGCCGTTGCATCTGCACCCATCGGACCTTTTTCAACACGCGCTTGCCCAACAGGGCGCCACAGATGGCAGAGGCAGAGGCGATGAGTACAGGCTTCCATTGCCATCCCGCAGTGCCAAAATCCTGCCAATAGATCGGAATACGACTCAAATCGATGAGCAGGGCGATGGCCGTTCCAGTGGCCACAAATGACATGGGTGAGAGATCGAGCTTTTTGAGAAACAGACTGCGCAAGGCACCCTGATGCCCGCTCAGCCCGCCAAAGAAGCCGCTAAAAAATCCTCCTGCGTAAAACCAGCGACCGGTCCAGGCAAAACGGTTCCAGGCAGGCCAGAATTCCATGAGGGTAAAGACGATCATCAGGCAACCCATCGAAAAAGGCAGTGGACCGACCGTCCACCCTTCCGTGATCTGCCATGCGCTCATCTGACCCAGACCCACCGTGGCCCGCGCCCCAAGGAATGCCCCGGGAACGGCCCAAAGCGCAAAAGAGAAAAGGGTCTTTTGTTCTACCGAGCGAATGAGCAGTCCGAACTTGAAGACATTGTTGATCAAATGCACTGCGGCGGTCATCAGCAGCGCCAACTCTACGGGGAAGAAGAGAACGAATACGGGCGTGAGCAGCGTACCCAGGCCGAAGCCAGAAAAGAAGGTGAGCAGGGAGGCCGCAAAAGGCACCAGCACCAAGAGCGCTTCCATCAGTCTTTCAGATAGAGACAGGCAAAGCGATCGCCTTCGGGCCCAACGCCTTTCATCAATTCGTCCACCAAGCCTCCGCCACAAAGCAGTTCGGCCTCGATCCAGTTCATCTGCCGTTCCTGCAGCTTCCCTCCGGGAAAGAGCTCGGCAAGCAATTCATCGATGGCGTTTACCGTTTCTGCACGCCTCTTCTTTTCTGAGCGCAGCAATTTCTTTTCCAGGCGCTTCAACTCTTTATGCTGCCGTGTAAGAGAAGCTTCGATGGCCGCCTTCATTTCGAGTCCTTGGGCGGAAGCCCCTTCCTCAATTTCTTTGGCCCAGTGACCGACCGACCCCCTTGCCTCCTTGATCCGGTCTTGAAGGGTGCTGCCTTCCCAGATCTTTTCGCGCAAAAGCGCATCCCGATCGCGGAACAGGTCCAATGCTGATAATTCGAGGCGCTCCATCTTTCGGACTTGCGAACGACCGATGATCTGAATGCTTTGACGCAGGAAGACCACGGGCATGGGCAGGCTACTCGCCTCGAATACACCCCTGAGCTGTGCCCAGTAACTCACCTCCGCTGCCCCACCGATGTAGGCCAAGTTGGGCAGGATGCATTCCTGATAAAGCGGACGCAATAGGGCATTCGGGCTGAAACGCTCGGGCTTTTCCTCGAGCTCCTCCAGAAGCGCGGCTTCTGTCCATTGCTGCGAACCGTCTTCCAGCGCAAATCCCGTGGCATGCCGCTCCATTCGCTTTCTGTCAGAATCGGTCAGGTAGAAAAAGTTGAGCTCCCGCGGATGCAGCTGCAGTTTGTAGCGCTCCGAAAGCCGGTCGGAACTCTTCTTTGCCGCAGCATGCGAATGTCCTTCCTTCAGCTCCTTTTCAAAAAGAGGGAGCGAACATCTTTTCAGTCGGGCATCATCGGCATCCAGAAGGATCAGGCCGGAATTCCCAAAAAGCGCGTGCAGGAACTTTCGCGTGGCCAAAGACCAACTGATCCCCGCCTGACCATAGGCCGAACGGAGCATGGCCAGTATGCGGCTCTGCGTCTTTCCCTGCCCCATGCGTTCCTCCAGTTCATGAAGAATGGCGTCCATGTCGGGCAGAGGGGTTCGCCCGACCGATCCAGCAACAGAACGCTGAACAGATAAACGACGGTCCGAAAAATAAAAGTGGTCGGCCTCATCAAAGTCGTGGTCTTCTGATGCCAGCCAGAAGACCGGAAGGATGTGGTGACCGGGAAACTGTGCCTGGACATCAGCGGCCAAACGAACGGCCTGTACGGCCTTGTAGATCACCAGCAAAGGTCCTGAACCCAATACGAGCTGCTGCCCGGTGGTGACCGTGAAGGTCTTTGGATCCCGCAATTGCTCGATGGATTCAAATACGGAGTGTTCTGCGGCGAGTTCGGCGTACTGATCCTTCAGTACTTCGCAGAGTACTGCTCTGTTCGAAGTCGGAAAATCTTTTCGCTGCCTGAGGGCCTCGCCGATCGAATCAAGCTTTGGCGAATGGCTGAAAAAGGAAGAGATGAACTCCTTCTGTTTCAAATAATCCAGGACCAATGGCGAAAAGCGACGGGTCTGCTCCAAGGGCAGATATTGCCACCTGTGAAGGGCTTCCGTCTTTTCCTGGCTCATATCCGTCTGAACAGATCCTTGATATCGTCGAGGCTGATGCGATCCTGCCATTCATGCCCGAGCGCGTGAACCCACATATGCGGCAAATTCCACGACACCTGGGCCATGGCGGTGATCTGCTCTTGCGACCATTCCTTGGAAAGCCCCTGTGGGAGTTCCACCGCATTTGTGGACAGCATCTCTTTGAATTCGGACACGGCCGGCCCATAGAAGTCTTCCAGATGCTGAAAGGCCACACAATTGGCAAAACCGTGGCGATAACCCAAGATCTTGGACAAGCCGTAAGAAAGCGCATGGCATACGCCCACCTCGCTGTAGGTCAGACTCCAACCGCCAAAAAGGGAAGCGATCATCAGCTGCTCGTCGTTCTTGGGATTTTGGCCGGCATCGGGACCGAGGAACACCTCTCTGCACAACCTCAAACTCTCGCCCCCATAGGCTCTGGAGAAGGCGTTCTGATGAATGCCTGTCTCGCTTTCAATGCAGTGGATATAGGTGTCCATTCCGGTGTAGAACCAGTGATCGCGTTCGACCGTTGCCGGAAGTTCCGGGTCGAGAATGACCTGATCGAAAACCGTCCAGGCACATTTCAGCCCGAGTTTCTTTTCCGGACCGGTCAGTACTGCTGTTGTGCTGCACTCTGCTCCTGTGCCCGAAATGGTCGGAATGCCCAGGTGCGGAACGCCTGCATGCTTGATCAGATCGAGGCCTTGATAAAGACTCGAGCTGCCTTCCTGCTTCAGCATCAGGCTGAGCGCTTTGGCGATGTCCATGATGCTGCCGCCGCCCATGCCGACCACCGCCGACGGGACGCCGATCTGTTCGATGATCTGGTCGCGCAGCCGATCCACTTGCTGGGTGGTCGGTTCGTGTACATCGCAATCTTCGTAGCACACGACATCCTCTGAGCGTATGCCCAGTTTTTCCAGAAGCGCATGGTCTTTGAAGTAATGATCGATCACAAACACCACGCTTCCATTTCCTTCTTTTCGCCAAGCCTGAAGTTGATCGGGTACCTGAGCAATGGCTCCTCTGCCAAAGACGAGCTTTTCTATGTTGTGAAGAACCTTATGCATGATCTGCCAATACGGATGTAAGCACCCGGGTCATGGTGGCGCAGAGTTCGTCCATCTCTTTCTCACTCCAGGTGACCTTGATCCCCAAGGACATCAGACGTCCAATGGAATGCTGGGTCTGAGGCAAGTGCAAATTGGCATAATCCTGAGGGGCGCCCAGATGGTGTATGGCCATTTTGAAAGGAGACTTCAATTCTTTCAAATGCGACCACTGATTGATGAAGTGGTACTGATTGGTGAACCAATAATTCACGCCCACTCCTGCTTTGCCCAATTCATGGGCAGCTTTTTCAGCCATCGGTTGATCGGGCATGAATAAATTCAAAAAAGTTCCGCTGTCGCCATCCGAATCGGGCATGGGGCGGAAACTCAGCCCTTCAATGGCCGACAGACGCGATCTGATGTAGGCCTTATTGGCCCGCTTTGCATTTCGAATGCGGTCGATCTTCCGCATCTGGGCCAATCCCACAGCCGCATTTAGTTCGCTGATCCGGAAATTCGTGCCCAGGATCGGATGCTGTTCCATGCCACGGTTGTCTCCAATATGGTCGTGTCCGTGGTCCGAGAACTGTTGCATGTGATCGTAGACTTCCTTGTCGTTGGTCACACAAAGTCCTCCCTCCCCTGCTGTCACGATCTTGAAGAAATCAAATGAATAAGCGCCAGCCTTTCCAAACAAGCCTACAGACTTCCCTTTATAAAAGGCCCCAAGGGCTTGTCCGGCATCTTCGATCAGCGTAAGGTTCCTTCGCTCGCAAACTTCCATGATGGCATCCATATCTGCAGCAGCACCGCACATGTGAACGAGCAGAACACCCTTGGTATTTGGCGTAATGGCCTGCTCAATTCCCTCGGCTGTCAGGCACAGGTTGTCATCCACCTCAGCGAAAACAGGCAGGCCGCCACCGAGAAGAACGCCCTCGATGGGAGCGATGTAGGTGAATGGAGGAACGATGACCTCATCGCCGAAGCCCAAACCTGAGGCGGCCATGACAGAGGCCACAGCCGTTGATCCGCTGCTTACCGCATGTGCATGGGCTGCACCCGTGAATGCACGAACCTCTGCCTCAAGGTCCCGTGCCTTCCAGTGCCCCTGACGCATCTCATCGTGGTTGTAGCGGAACAAACAACCCGTTTCCAGCACGTCGTTGACCTCTTTGCGCTCTTCCGCACCGAATAGATCCATTCCTGGCATAACATCGAATTAAGGGACAAAAATAGGGTAAGTTTGAGGCCCTTAAGCTTGTTTGATGAATGCGATCGGAATCATACCTGCACGTTTCGCCTCCACCCGCCTGCCGGGTAAGCCACTAGAGGACATCCACGGAAAACCCATGATCCAATGGGTGTACGAACGGGCATCCACACGACTCGAATCCGTTTATGTAGCCACAGACGATGAACGCATCCGGACCGCAGTGCATTCCTTTGGCGGTAAGGCCATCCTGACCCAAGCCGATCATGAGAACGGCAGCAGCCGGTGCTGGGAGGCTTTTCAAAAGATCAGTACCGATACAGGAGAACACTTTGATGTCGTCTTGAACATCCAGGGAGACGAACCCATGATCGAGCCCGAACTGCTCAGCGGACTGGTGGCTTCTTTTGAAAACAAAGAGGTGGAAATGGCCACATTGGTGAGTCCGGTGCGGGACAATCGAGACCTGCTCAATGAAAGTGAAGCTTTTGTGGTACTCGATAAAAATCAGGATGCCTTGTATTTCAGTCGTTCGGTCATTCCGTTCGTACGGGATGTGAAGCGGTCCAATTGGTTGGACTCCGCCCATTTTTATCGGCATTTGGGTCTTTATGCATATACGCCCTCCGCCTTAAAGGCCTTTCAGGAAATGGAAGTCAGCGCATTGGAAGCGGCTGAAGGACTCGAGCAAAACAGATGGCTGGAAAACGGAAGAAAAATTCGATGTGTCCAGGCGGAAAGCCAGAGCATTCCTGTGGACACGCTCATCGATCTGGAGCGGGTGCGGGTGCTTATGTCGGAATGACCTGGAAGGTCTCGCTCTGCAGCTCCGTGCCATTGCACTGAAGCCATATCTGGTAGGCTCCGTAGGTCAAAGTGGCAATATTCAATGGATAGTTTTTTCGTTCGGGTCTCATCTTGAGTTCCATGAGTGGTTCTCCGATACAACGCCTAAGACCCAAAGTATATCCTGCACGAGGAACTTCTGCTCGGATGACCACTTCTTTTTCGCCTCGCTCCAGCTGAAGATCAAATTCTTTATTCGAAATATTCATGTCAGAAATTGCTTTCAAATATATAATTCGAAAATAGATCAGAGACAAAGAATGAATAGACTTCCTTGTTAAACTTTGAAAGGGTTATCCATAGCGTTATTAACAGACTTGAGCGCTGCTCCTGCATGCTTTTTGTTC
The DNA here is from genome assembly GCA_949516455.1 of Flavobacteriia bacterium. Taxonomy (GTDB): domain Bacteria; phylum Bacteroidota; class Bacteroidia; order Flavobacteriales; family Schleiferiaceae; genus RFXV01. Next base: position 5,951 of record CATILC010000179.1, read on the forward strand.
AACAAAACAGTGCGAAAAGGCGACACATTGTTGCATAAAAAACAAGGTGTTTTGTAGACTCAGTATTGCAACAATTCTTCAATTGATCTTTCAAGGCGCTCAGAAGCCAGGAATCCGGCCTCGAGTTCTGCAGCAAAGGGCACAGGAAGATCTTCTGAACCGAGTCGCAGCACTGGCGCATCGAGGAATCGGAAATTCTCTTCCTGTAAAACAGCGGCGATCTCCCCTCCAATTCCTCCGGTGAGTACATCTTCATGCAAAACCAATACACGTCCGGTTTTACGCACACTTTCATGCAGGGTGTCCCAATCGATCGGAGCCAGACTTCTCAGATCGATGAGCTCAGCATCCCAATCATCATGGTCGGCCAGAACCTCCAGTGCCCAGTGCACCCCCATTCCATAGGTGATCAAGGTGAATTGGCTTCCGCTTTGGAGCAGCCGCGCTTTTCCGATGGGTGTGTGGAATCGGTTTGGTGCCACATCGCCACGAACTGCGCGGTAAAGCGCCTTGTGTTCAAAAAAGAGCACTGGATTCGGGTCGTCCAGTGCGGCATTCAAAAGCCCCTTGGCGTCTTCTGGAAAAGCCGGATAGACCACCTTCAAGCCAGGCGTATGGGTGAACCAGGCCTCGTTGCTTTGGCTGTGAAACGGACCCGCCGCCACACCCGCTCCCGTAGGCATTCGGATGACCACATCGGCCCGTTGTCCCCAGCGGTAATGGATCTTCGCAAGATTGTTGCATATCTGGGTCATCCCTTCGGAAACGAAATCGGCAAACTGCATCTCCACCATGGCCTTCATGCCCTTCATGGAGAGCCCGAGCCCTGCGCCGATAATGGCCGATTCGCAAAGCGGTGTATTGCGTACCCGCTCGGGTCCGTAACGCTCCTGCAAACCTTCGGTGGCCTTGAACACACCCCCGTAGGCTCCGATGTCCTGGCCCATGAGAATAAGTTCCGGATGCGCCTCCATGGACTGATCCAATGCCTCCGAGATGGCATCCAACAGGCGCATCTCCCGTTTGCTTCCTTCGGGCGGCTGGGGGACGGTTTCTGAAGCAGCAAAGAGATCGGCGCGCTCCTTCTCCAGATCGAACACCGGACGTTCTTCTGCATCTGCTTCTTCCAGGGCAGCCTGGATCTCTTGCTTCCACTTCGATCGGATCTGCTCGATCTTTTCTGCATCGATCAAGCCTTCTTCGAGAAGATGCGCTTCATAGGTTTCCACTGGATCCTTTGTGGCCCACTTTTCCTGAAGACCTTCCGGATAGTATTTGGTTCCGCTGGCCTCCTCGTGTCCGCGCATGCGAAAGGTCAGACACTCGATCAGGATGGGTTCGGGCCGTTTGCGGATCTCTTCGGCCAGATTTTGGACCGTGGCGTATACCTCCAAAATATTGTTTCCATCCACCTGGGCGGTTCGCATACCATAGCCGATGCCCTTGTCGATGAACTGCTTGCAGCGGAATTGTTCGGAAGAAGGCGTGCTCAATCCCCATTGATTGTTCTCCACTACGAACAGCACTGGGAGCTGCCATACGGCCGCCGTATTCAGGGCTTCGTGAAAATCGCCCTCGCTGGCCCCTCCGTCACCAGTGAAGACCAAAACGGCTTTTTCTTCCTTTCGAACTTTGTGCGAAAGCGCAATGCCATCGGCCACACCCAGCTGCGGGCCCAAATGGGAGATCATTCCCGCAATGTGGTGTTCCGGGCTTCCAAAGTGGAAACTCCGGTCGCGTCCGTTGGTAAAGCCTCCTTTCTTTCCCTGGAATTGTTTGAACAAGCGGTCGAGCGGGATTCCCCGCGCAGTGAACACGCCCAGATTCCTGTGCATGGTGCATAGGAATTCATCTGCTTGCATGGCCGCCGCACATCCCACACTGATGGCCTCCTGCCCATAGCCGCTGAACCACTTGGAGATTCGTCCCTGCCGAAGCAGAATGAGCATTTTCTCTTCGATCAGCCTGGGAAGGAGTAATTGCGTGTATAGCTCCAGTTTCTTCTCAGGGCTGATGGCATACGAATGGAAGTCCATGGTCGGTGATCAGGGATAGGTGGCAAATGTAATCAGGGGGCCGATTCAGCACGGGTCATCTCTCTGTCTTATTGCCTTAGAATGTAGCTTTGATCTTCCTTCAGATGTCGCTCGTCACACTCACCACGGATTATGGAAGCCGAGACCCCTATGCGGCGGCGCTCAAAGGGCGTCTGTACACTGAGGTGCCCGATGCCCGCATTGTGGACATCAGCCATGAGGTGAGCCCACTGCACTTGGAAGAAGCCGCCTTTCTGCTCAGCCATTCATTCGGTCATTATCCGAAAGGAAGCATTCATCTGGTCGCTGTGGATGAGGGACACAGCACAGAGGTCAGTACACTGCTGATGCTCAAGGAAGGGCACTGGTTCATCGGCCCAGACAACGGCGTCCTCCACATGATCCGTCCGGAGATCCGGGCAGACCAACTCCTTGAGATCGATTTTAGATCTGAGGCCACAAACTTTCCTGCACTGGACATCTTTGTTCCTGCGGCGGCCCACTTGCTTCGCGGCGGAGCCAGCGAGTTGCTGGGCCACCCGACGGATACGATGATCGAAAAGAAGATCATGCGGCCCACTTTGGGCAATGAGAAGGCGTCGATCACAGGAATCGTTCAGCACATCGATGCCTACGGCAACCTCATATCCAACATTCCCGGCAGTTGGATCAAAGAATACCAAGGCGATCGCTCTCTGGAGATCGACCTGGGCAGAAGGCAAAAGATCTCCAAACTCTGCACCCATTACCGAGAATTGGACGATGGATTGCCATTGGCCCTGATCAATTCAATGGGCTATCTGGAGATCGCCGTCAAGCGGCAGGCCGGACCGGCCAACAATGGCGCCAGCCAATTGCTCGGACTATATTTACGCGACCGGATCGAAGTCCGATTCACATGATCAGACGAATTGTGAAAATGGAGTTTCGGGCGGGTGCGGCCGAACAATTCGAAGCACTCTTCCAAAGCACTGCGCCGCACATCAGGGCGCAAGAGGGATGTCAGCACCTTGAACTCCTCCGCGAGGAAGGCGGCTCGTCGGTCTACTTCACCTTCAGCATCTGGCAGGATCAGGCAGCACTTCAGGCCTACAGGGAGTCTGAGCTCTTCACCCGTACCTGGAAGAAGACCAAAGCCCTTTTCGCCGACAAACCCATGGCGTGGAGCACGCAGCAACTCGAAGTACATCCATGATCGCCTTGCTTTTCAAAGAGATCCGTGCCTTTTGGTATTCGCTCACTGGAACCGTAGTGATCGCCACCTATCTGCTGATCAACTCGGCCTTTTTGTGGATCCTCAAAGGCCAGTTCAACCTTTTGGACAGCGGATGGGCGCATCTGGACAACCTGTTCATCCTCTCGCCTTGGATCTTCATGTTCCTGCTGCCGGCCATCACCATGCGGATGTTCTCCGAAGAAAAACGCAATGGCACACTCGAGCTGCTCTTTACCCAGCCCTTGAGTGAGTGGACCATCGTTCTGGCCAAATTCCTGGCTGCCTTTTTACTGGTGGGCCTGGCCCTACTGCCCACCCTTCTGTACTTCTACACCCTTTACGAACTGGGGGCGCCTCGCGGGATCATCGACACTGGCGGCAGCTGGGGCAGCTACATCGGTCTTTTGCTTCTGGGCGGTTCTTATGCAGCCATCGGCCTTTGGGCTTCCAGCCTGACCGACAACCCCATCATCGCCTTCTTGCTGGCCGCCCTCAGCTGTTTTGTCTTCTACTTCGGCTTTGGCGAACTCACGGCCCTTATCCCCGACGGTGATCTGGCCTATTTTCTCTCCGAGCTCAGCATTCACACCCACTACGAATCGGTCAGCCGTGGGGTTCTCGACAGCCGCGATCTGTTCTACTTTCTGAGTCTGACGGTCTTTTTTCTCTTGGCCACGCGCCTGACCCTTCAAAGCAGAAACTGGTGAGCCGTAAGTGGAGGGACATACTCATTTTTGTATCGGCATCGATCGTACTGCTGCTGGCCAATATGGCCATGAGCGGCAGCTTCACCCGCTGGGATCTCACTGAGGAACGCCGGTATTCACTCAGCCCGGCCACAGTCGATCTGATCCAAGAACTGGACGACCGCGTTCTGGTCAAGGTCTACCTCAAAGGCGATTTCCCTCCTGGTTTTCAAAAACTGCAGCGCGAAACGCAAAACCTGCTCGATGAGCTGCAGGCCTATAATTCCAACTTGCTCTTTCAGTTCATCGACCCATCGGATCAGGCCTCGGAAAAGGACAAGCAGGAAGTCTACCAGCAGCTCCAGTCCAAAGGGCTGATACCCTTCCAGCTGGAAACCAATGAGGCATCGGGCAAGCGCACCCTCAATGTCTTTCCAGGCGCCCTGATCTCCAGCGGGGAGCGCGAGATCGCAGTGAACATCCTTCAGGCCCAAATGGGCGAGCGCCCAGAGGCGCAGATGAATGCGTCCATCGAAAAACTCGAGTACACCCTGGCCCAGGCCATTCGCAAGCTCACTATGGAGCGCAAGGCGCGCATTGCCTTTATAGAAGGACACGGCGAACTCAATCCGCGCTATTTGGCCGATCTGGGGCGGAGCCTGTCCGAACACTACACCGTAGACCGATTCAACCTGCGCGAGTTTGCAGTGGATTCGGTCACAGGTGAGCCCTCTGTGCGCGCACAGCTGTACCGGCTGAACACCTACGACCTGGCCTTCATTGCCAAGCCCATGAAGGGCTTCTCCGATCTGGACCTCTACCTGCTGGACCAGTTCATCATGGGCGGAGGCAAATGCATCTGGGCGCTGGACATGGTCCTTGCAGAAATGGACAGCCTGAGCAGCCGTTCGGAATTCCTCGCCCTGCCGTTGGACGAGCGGCTTCGACTGCGCAACAGCCTATTTCGCTACGGCGTACGCGTGAACACAGACCTCGTACAGGATCTCCTGGCGGCAGGACTGAACGATTCAAGAGAGGTACTCCCCTGGGCTTATTCGCCCATGGTCATGCCCTACATCGACCATCCGGTGACCAAAGACCTTAATGGCTTGCGGCTTGAGTTCAGCAGCAGCATCGACACCCTGATCGCTCCAGGGATCAAAAAGACGGTCTTGCTGCAGAGCTCTCCCCGATCGGCACGGTTCAATGCACCGCATCAGGTCAGCCTGGCCACTCTTTACCAATCGCCGGATGCTGCGGTACTCAGGCAGGGTCCGCTCCCCCTGGCCGTGCTTTTGGAAGGTCGTTTCCCTTCGGCTTTTGTCAACCGCGTTCAACCCAGGGGCCGAACGGGCCAGCAACTGCCCATGCAAGACAGCAGCCTGCACACCCAGATACTTGTGATCGCCGACGGCGACATCGCCAAGAATCAGTTGAACCTGATGAATCCACAGATTCCCAAAGGCGTTCCCCTGCCCCTTGGATTCGATCAGTTCACCGGTGCGCAATACGGCAACAAGGAATTCATGCTCAATGCCTTCGACTACCTGCTCGACGACAGCGGACTGATGGAACTGCGTGCACGCGAACTGAAGATCCGGCTTTTGGACAGCCAGCGCAGACAGGATGAACGCAGCTTTTGGATCGCCGCCAATACCGGCATCCCTCTGGGCGTTCTGCTCCTATTTTCGATCGGATATGCCTGGATCCGCAAACGCCTCTATGCCCGCTAGCTTATGAAGAACAAAAAGACCCTGTGGATGCTTCTGCCATTGATCGCCGTCCTGGTTTGGTGGCTGAGTCGAACGGACGAAGGAGGAATGGGCGAGCTTTCGGAGGAATCCTATGCCTTTGGAATTGAGGACACCGCATCGGTGGACCGCATCGTGATCAGCAACAAAGTCCCTCAGCGGGTCAAACTCTACCGAAATAAGCAAGGCGTTTGGCAACTCAATGGACGGCCCATTCGCAAAGATGCCATGGAAGTGCTGATGGAAACCCTGAAGCGCATGACCATGCGCAACTTCGTTCCGGAGAACAGTCGGGAGGAGATCATCCGACGGATGGCCACCTACGGGAAGGAAGTTGAGATCTTTCAGGGCGATCAGCGCGTGGCCCACTTCTATGTGGGGACAGACACGCAGGATCAGCTGGGCACCTATATGCTCAAAAAAGGCGCCGCCCTTCCCTTCGCGGTGCATATACCCGGATTCAATGGCTACCTGTCCTCCCGCTTCATCACTGTGGAGGAACTCTGGTACGACCGGCAGCTGATCGAAGCATCCCCGGCCCAATGGGCGCGCATCGAGGTGCAATGCGCAGATCCCGCCTGGCCCAGCTTTTCCCTGCAACAGAAGGCAGGCAAATGGAAGCCCACCGGAGCAGAGACTGGGACCAATGGAACAAAGGCGTACATCGCCCAACTCGCACAGGCCAAGTACGAAGGCGCCATTGTGGAAAGCGACGGCATCTACTCACGCAAGGACAGTTTGCTGGCACTTACACCCTATTGGCAGCTAAAATGGACCCTGGAAGACAGCACGTCCCATGAGCTGAAAGCCTACCGCATCAAGCCGGCGGAAGACGCAGCAGATGCACAAGGCAACCTTATGCGCTACGACCCGGACCGAATGCACGGCATACTGGACGACGGCCGAATGGTGCTGCTTCAATTTTATGGAATGCGCCATGTAATGGGCGGACCGGACGCCTTGTCAATTTCCATTGAATAAAGACTGGCCCGAGTCCATTGGCCATAGGACCTCCACCCTATATTTGGTTGTTTAACCAGTCCATTCAATCCGAATCAACATGCGCTTCATCGTATCCAGTGGCACGCTCCTGAAACAGCTGCAGACCGCAGGTTCTGTCATCGGCGGCAGCAATGCCCTGCCCATATTGGAGAACTTCCTGTTCCAACTGAGTCCCAACCATCTGGCCATCACCGCCAGCGATATAGAAACGACCATGACCTGCGGCGTCTCTGTAGAGACAGATGCCGAGGGAGAAGCCTGCGTTCCTGCGCGCATCCTGATCGACACACTCAAGACCTTTCCCGATCAACCGCTCACCTTTGACTTTGGCGACGGGAGTGCCCAGCAGCTCGAGATCGTATCGGAGTATGGGCGTTACGAGGTTCCGTTCTTTCCTACCGCAGAATACCCAAAGCTGCCAGACCTAGAGGGCACCTCCTCCTCAGAGATGCCCTCGGGCGTTCTGGCCTCAGCTATTCAAAAAACCCTCTTCGCCGCTGGAAACGATGAACTGCGTCCGGTAATGTCCGGTGTGTACTTTCAGCTCGATCCGGACGGGGCAACATTTGTGGCCACCGATGCACACAAACTGGTGCGCTACAAGCGAAGCGATGTACAGAGTTCGGGAAGCGCACACTTCATCATGCCCAAGAAACCTCTGAACATCCTGAAAGGCGTGTTGGGCAGCTCGGAGGAGACCGTCCAGATGAGCTACAACGACAAGAATTGCACGTTCAATTTTGGCAGCATCGAGTTGAACTGTCGTCTGATCGACGGGACTTATCCGAACTACGAGGCGGTCATTCCCAAGGAGAATCCGAACAATCTGAAGGTTCGTCGGGAGTCCTTTCTGCACAGCATCAAACGGGTCAGCATCTTTTCCAACAAGACCACACATCAGATACGGCTCAAACTCGCCGGCTCAGAAGTGCATGTTCAGGCCGAGGATGTGGATTTCAGCAACAAGGCCTTTGAGCGTCTCAGCGGCGACTACGAGGGCAGCGACATGGAGATCGGATTCAACTCCCGCTTTTTGATCGAGATGATGTCCAATCTGGAAAGCGACGACGTCCAGCTCGAACTTTCTGCACCCAACAGAGCCGGATTGCTTTCTCCTCAGGACGGACAGGAAATGGGCGAAGAAGTGCTGATGCTGGTCATGCCGGTGATGATCAATACTTAATGAATCACACACTTGTTGAAAAACAAAGTGTTAATACAGACAATGGACATAAGTAATCGGTTTACTTTATCCCAGAATAAGATGCGGTAGCCGAAAAGCAAAACAGAGTTAGGCATCAAAATCAAACCAAATGAAAAAAACAATTCTTTTGACAGCTGTAGCCCTCTTTGTGGGCGGCATGGCTAATGCACAGATCCGTATTGTAGGAGGAATCAATACAGGACTGCCTATGGGTGCA
>CATILC010000180.1 GCA_949516455.1 Flavobacteriia bacterium
GATCCTTATTCGTAGAGTACCGTCAGTTGTCTACACGTAGACAAGTTTCTTCCTCTATAAAAGAAGTTTACAACCCATAGGGCCGTCATCCTTCACGCGGCATGGCTGGTTCAGAGTTGCCTCCATTGACCAATATTCCTCACTGCTGCCTCCCGTAGGAGTCTGGTCCGTGTCTCAGTACCAGTGTGGGGGACCACCCTCTCAGGCCCCCTACCCATCGTCGCCTTGGTGAGCCGTTACCTCACCAACTAGCTAATGGGACGCATGCCCATCTCATACCGTAATACTTTAATCATAAAAACATGCGAATTCATGATACCATGGAGTATTAATCCTCGTTTCCAAGGGCTATCCTCCTGTATGAGGTAGGTTGCATACGCGTTACGCACCCGTGCGCCGGTCGTCAGCAAAAGCAAGCTTTCCTGTTACCCCTCGACTTGCATGTGTTAGGCCTGCCGCTAGCGTTCATCCTGAGCCAGGATCAAACTCTCCGTTGTATGATGTTTGATTCTATGGAACTCGATGGTCGCTTAGATTCTTACCTTCTTTCCCAATAATTCAAAGAACATCTGTCTTTCGACATCCCCGTAAGGGGCGGCAAATGTATAGCTAAAATTGTTTTAGCAACTACATTTTCTTGTTTTTTTTCCTTCCTCGTTTTTTACTCCGAAAAAGGACGCCAAAAGTAAGGCGGGGCTCCTCTTCCACCTAATAAAAAGCTGCCTTACTTATAAACACAGCAGTTCATTGTCCAGATCACTCATGCTCAAGGGTTGCTCATACTCACCGGCAGCACCTTTCCCTTTACAGCCAGATGGCCGGATATCAAGAAGTTCGATATGAACTGTGCGATCTGATCGGGCTGTATGGGCGCCTCATATTCTGGAAATGCCTCCCTCAACATTTCTGTGGACACTGCTCCAAGTGCAAGTGAATTGAACGTCCAATTCCTTTCAGGAAACTCCACCTGTAGACATTCGGTGAGTGTTGAAAGCGCTGCCTTACTCGAACTGTAAGCTGAAAGACCTGGGAATTTCGAACTTCCCGTCATTCCGCCTATGGTACCTATGGTGAGGAAATGTGCCTGAATACTCGCGTGCGGAAGAACTGCTTGGAACAGCCCAAAAGCTGAAAGTACATTGATCTCGTAGTGGCGCTTCACCAGTTCGGCATCCAATTCCATGAAGGCCGTACTTTTCAAAAATCCAGCATTGTGGATCATGCCATCCAATGGCGAATGACTTCCGACCCACTCTCGAAACACATCCCAATCAGGGCGTTCCAGGTCAAATGCCAAAACACGGCATCCACATTCCTTCTCCAACGCCTGTAATGCCCCTGCATCGCGGGCGATCGCTAAGACCTCATGTCCGTCTTTGGACAATCGTAAGGAGAGTGCTCGCCCGATCCCTCTGGACGCTCCTGTGATAAGATAGGTGCTCATCCTGATGACCTATAGCAGCATGCGAATGGGCAATTCGAGGTTTTCCTTGAGTTCTTTAAGGAAAGCTGAACCCGTCGCCCCATCCACCACACGGTGATCGCAGGAGAGGGTCATCTTCATTCTGCGTCCCACAGCCACGGCCCCGTTCTTGACCACAGCCTCCTCTCGTATGGCTCCCACTGCCAGGATGCATGCATCTGGAGGATTGACGATGGCAGTGAACTCTTCGATGCCAAACATGCCCAAGTTGGATATGGTAAAGGTGTTCCCCTCCCAATCCGAGGGCTGAAGCTTCTTGTCACGGGCCTTTCCGGCCATTTCCCGAACCTCTGCCGAGATGGTTTGCAGACCTTTTAAGTCTGCATGTCGGACCACGGGAACCAGCAGTCCATCTTCAACGGCAACGGCCACGCCCATGTGCACATGGTGATTGATCCGAATGCTGTCACCCATCCAGCTCGAATTGACCTGAGGATGGTTCTTCAGGGCCATTGCTGATGCTTTGATGACCAAGTCGTTGAAGGAGACCTTGACGCCTTCCTGTTTCAAGGCCTCGCGTTGCTCGTGCGCACGATCCATGTCCACATCGATCGTCAGATAGAAGTGAGGAGCCGTGAATTTGGATTCGGACAATCTTTTGGCGATGGTCTTTCGCATCTGGGAGACCGGTACTTCTTCAAATCGTTCCTCGCCCGAAACAAGGGCAATGGGAGGTCTTGGCGTTGCAGCTGAAGGCACAAAGGACTCAATGTCCTTCTTGACGATCCGCCCTCCATCTCCTGAGCCCGATACCGTTCTCAGGTCGATGCCCTTTTCAGAAGCCATTTTCTTGGCCAAAGGAGAGGCTTTTAAGCGGGTATCTGCGCTTGATTGTTCGACGGGCACAGTTACGGAGTCGTTGATCTCTTTTTCTTCCTCTAGAATTGGTGGCGCTTCCTCGGTCTCTTGAGATACTTCTTCAATTTGCTCGGAGATGCCATTCTTGAGCAATTCCTCGATGTTCTCGCCTTTATCGCCCAAGACAGCGAGAATGCTGTCCACAGGAGCCATCTTCCCCTCTTCCACGCCTATATGCAGCAAAACTCCTTCCTGGAAGGATTCAAACTCCATCGTTGCCTTATCCGTTTCGATCTCGGCCAGAAGGTCTCCTTCGGAAACCACATCCCCTACTTTTTTGTGCCACACTGCGACCGTCCCATCTGTCATGGTATCGCTCAGCCGGGGCATGGTGATTATTTCTGCCATTTTATTCGGTTATGAATGGATAATCTTTCTGGGTGTAGACATTCTGATACAGCTCCTCTGCCTTGGGAAATGGTGATTCTTCAGCAAACTGAACACATTCGCTGACCCGCTCTTTGACGCGTTGATCGATGGAGGCGAGCTCGTTTTCGGTCGCATACCCTTTTGACAGGATCACTTCTTTGCAGGTGGTGATCGGGTCGATCTTCTGATACTCTGCCACCTCATCTTTGGTCCTGTAGTGTTGTGCATCGCTCATGGAGTGCCCTTTGTAGCGATAGGTATTGATCTCGAGCAGAGAGGGGCCTTCGCCTTTTCGGGCACGATCCACTGCCTTGCTCACCCCTTCGTAGACCGCTACGGGATCCATACCCTCCACGGGGCCGCAAGGAATATCATAACCCAAGCCGAGTTTCCATATTTCAGTGTGGTTGGCAGACCGCTCCACAGAGGTTCCCATAGCATACCCATTGTTCTCTACAATGAACACCACGGGAAGCTGCCACATGGCAGCGAGGTTCAGTGTTTCATGAAAGGACCCCTGACGCACGGCACCATCTCCCATATAGGTCAAAGTGACCTGTTTCTTCTTGAGATATCGGTCCGCAAACGCCAGACCTGCGCCCAACGGAATCTGTCCACCCACAATGCCATGTCCCCCAAAGAAATTGTGCTCCTTGCTGAACATGTGCATTGAGCCACCGCGACCACCAGATGTACCTGTGGCTTTCCCCATGAGCTCCGCCATGATCCTTTTGGGATCTTCTCCCAAACCAATCGGCTGAACATGATTTCTGTAGGCCGTGATCATCCGGTCGCCCTCTTCCATGGCGAATAAACTGCCCGCAAGGACGGCCTCCTGTCCGTTATACAGATGAAGAAAGCCTCGGATCTTTTGCTGTATGTAAAGGGCAGCTGACTTGTCTTCGAATTTTCTCCAGAAGAGCATGTCCTCATACCATTTGAGGTACACCGATTTTCCAATTCGTTTTTTTCCCATGGATCCTTGAAAAATGAAGCACAAAAGTAGAACAGAACAGCTTGCGGACGATGTCGTTCCAGAGGCCTTTAGAAGACCCCTCAAGAAGGGAGCGTCAGCAGCTCGTCAAGCTCATTGATCGCCTGCGTCCAGGCCGAAATAAAGGGTGAACCGAAGGGTGTTCTCCAGTGGGCTTTGAACGGTGGGTGTTGCGGGGATCAGATAGGCGAAATCCAGTCCAAAGACATTGTATTGGAGCCCCAGACCCAAGGTGAAATACTTCCTGTTTCCCTTGGTCTCGTGTTCGTACTGATAGCCTCCACGCAAGAAGAAGGATTGATTGTAGTTGTATTCAACGCCTGTATTCCAGATCACCTCATTCCATTCTTCGCTGGTTCCGCCTGGTGCATCACCAAAGGATTGAAACAGACCTGCAAACGGAGGAACGTCGTTGTCCTCTCCCTGGATCACCTCCCCATTTTCATCCCGGACTGGCGGAGTCGGCACCAGCAGTTTATTGGTCTCCATGATGAAAGACATGCTGTTGTATTCATCGAATTTCCATTCGACAGAGCCCCCAAGGCGCATGTTGGCCGGCAAAAAGTCAGAATTGGCCGCATCGCTGTAACTGACTTTCGCGCCAATATTGGAAAACAACACACCGACCGAATAGCGATACTTCTGGCCTTTTTCCAAATTGTAGTAAGGCGAACGAAAGTAGCTGCCCACATCCGCGGAAAACGATTGTCCCGCCTGTGTATTGCTTCCGGCACTGGTTGCGCTGCTCTGCGCGAGATTGGAATAGATGTATCTGAGCGCAACACCCAGGCTGATGTTCTTGCTCAGCTGAATGCTGTAGCCGCCGTCGATCGCAAACTCGTTGGGCGAAAGTGTTCCCTGATCATTCCCATTGGCATCGCGAAGAATGATCTCGCCGAGCGAGAAGTAGCGAAGACTGAGCCCATATCCAGAACGCTTGCCCAACTGCTTGGCATAAGAGAGATACGCCAGATCTATATCTGGAACCAATCGGCTCAGCCATGGGGTATAGCTCATGGACAGTCCGTTGTATCCCTTTTCCAAGAAGGCCAATTTGGCCACATTCCAATGCAGACTGTTGTTATCGGGCGCTGTGCTCACACCCACATCTCCCATTCCTCCGGAGCGGCTGTCGGGAGATATCAGAAGAAAGGGCACTGCCGTGGTGATGACATTGTAATTTCCAAAAGCCGTCGTCGTATTGGTCTGCGCAGTAGAACACAAGCCACTCAAAAGACCGAGTACAGTTAGCGTAAAAGTGCTGTTTCTCATTTGGTTAGGATCAAAACCCCATTTCGGGTGGGCAAAGATAGAATTTCAACTCACGGCCTTAACGCAGGATGACGAGCTTTTGGTATTCTTCGGCCTGCGAACCATCCGTTTTGCTGCGCACACTGATCTTGTAGACATACACTCCCTTTCCGATGGGATCTCCGTAATCATCCCTGCCGTCCCATGCGATACCAGTGATCCGATTTCCGTCTGGGACGACTTCTTGCTGCAAGGACTTGACCAGCTGGCCTGATGCCGAGAAGATCTGAACCCTGATCTGCAGCGGCTGGTTGGCCCTGTTGTGTTCAAATTGGAATTCGGTATAGCTGGTAAATGGGTTGGGATAATTCAGCACATGCCGCAGAGCGAGGTTCTCGGAGTTGGCCACGACAAAATCGATCGTTGTCTCTCCCGGATTGTTGTATACATCCCAGGCGCGCAGTTTCAAACTGTGGGGGCCCTCCGGAATTTGGCTCAGGTCATAAAGGACCTTTCCCGAACGGAAGCTGTTCAGGTCAGCGGTGTAATATTCGTTCAGTACGATCGAATTGTTGATGTCGCCATCCAATATGGCCAATATGTCGTGCCCTATTCCCCTGCCGATCGTATTGATCCCCGATGAATCGATCAGGACGGCATATATGGCCGGGTCCTCATCCGTGATGCCCCCATTGACGAATTGATCATCATTCATGTACAAGGAGATCTCCGGGCCTTGATCATCTGCAGCAGCCGAGGTGTCCAGTCCGCCCACAGTAAAATCTTCGAAATAGCCTGCGGCGTCCTCATCTCCGTTTTCAGCGTAGTAGGTGATCCGACCGGAACCGAACTGGTAAGAGATGTCCAGAGGCACCACAAAACTGAAGCTGAATACCCCGTCGACCACTTCAGCCAAACCTCTGTAGATGACACTTGACTGCTCCTCAAAGGGCAGAGGCTGCCCCACCCCATCGTTGACCAAGGTTTGTCGCTGAACAGACTTGTCGTAGACCACCGGGATGATCCGTCCATTGAAATCCTGACGGCGCTGCCCCAGAAGATCCACCACTTCACCGGAGACAGTCACTGGAGTCAGGGCCTTCAGGGTATCTGTAAAGCCGGCGACCGGAACCCCATTCACGGCAGTGGTTTGCACATTCAATTGAGGAATGGAAAGGGAGAGTGCCGGATCGCCAAAAAGGGAGAACTTGAGTTTGTCGCTGCTGCCGTTGCTGTTTTTTACAGATCGGATCACATCACCCAAGGTGATCCTTTTGTCCTCGACCCTCGTGAACAAAGTATCGAAGATATCTCTGGTGAGGTCCAGCGTCTGCTGGCTGGCATAGACCACGCGTTGAGTGGAATACAGAGCGATGAAGCCTCCGTTGGGGTTGAGCAGTCCGTACTCCCCTGCAGAAACCCTTTTGGGGTCGTCGAAACGACTGAACTCGCAGGTGATGGTGATGAATAATGGCAAGCGCGCTGCATTGCGGAAGGTTTGTATATCGGGAACCTGTAGGATGCGCTCAGACGAAAGTCCAATCTCCCCGCCGTGACCAGTAAAGGCACACACCAACTGGCCATTCTCAATAGATCGCTTCAAGTCTTCCCGAGCCTTTGGATAGCGCTCACTGCCACCGGTCACGATCTGTGTGTAGCTGTCCTGATAGATCTTTTGCTGATTGAACCGAGGATCCTTCAGATAGGCTCTTTGCGCAGCATTTTCTGCCGCTCCCATCAGCAAGCCTTCCCAACCCTCATCCACATCGTCCGCTGCAAAGAGCAGGGAAGTACGCCAGTTTCCGAGTGCATCTGGGTCGCTTGCATAGGCCACGATCTTATCGACCAATGCCTCTCCTTCCGCCGTATTGCGTACTGGCAAACGCCCGATACCAATGTCCAATAGATCGAGTGTGGAAGCACCCCCTTCCGGAGGATCCAGGAAACCGAAGTAGTCATCCGTGCAGTAACTCGTATTCAGAGAAAAAGAGGCAAACGACTGCCAGGTGGGAACCAGATTGGTATTGTTGGTGATGCGGTCCTGATAATCGTAGGATGCATCACCGAATAGCGTCAAGAACTTGAAAGTGGAAGATGGACTGGACCGCTCATAGTACATCCGGCACAGATTCTTAATGGCTGTGAGATCGGGAGTGCCCCCTGAAAACTCATTGTAGATATGATCCAGAGGAAGGGCTTCCACCGTGAGGCCAGAATGATCTCTGTGAAATTGGGCCAAGCGAAGAGCGGGTGCTTCCAGCGAAGCTGGGTAAACGATCAAGAGCTCTGGGACAGAAGTTCCATGCAGATCCTGATTGGCCACTGATCCAACCCACTGAGGCGTGGGGAAGGATGTGCCGTGAAAGGCCACGAATTCCCTCAAGCTATCCGTTCTCACCCGCAGCACCGCATTTGTACCGTTCACCGTGAGCGGCATTTCCCTGAGCTCGTGAATGTCGCTCACCTCCCACACTTTGAGACCCGATGGGCAATTCGACAAATTGAATTCTGTGACTTTTCCCGCGCCAACGGTGCGCAGATCGCGAAATGCCATCTGCTGGAGTCCGGCCATGTCGAGCTGCCTTCTGGCCTGAAGCCGGACGTAATCCATCCAGGCCACACCGGCGGGATTGACCGCATTGTTGTAGGTGGCGGTAAGAGAAACCGAAGAAGACGCAGGCAGGAAGGATGCAGATGCCTTGCGCACATTTACAAAATCTGCTCCCTGCCCATTGGAGACCGCATCAAAGGACATACTCAGCCTTTGTTGCCCTCCCTGAGACAGCTCCATCCGGGTTCCAGAAACTGAAGAACGCGCGATGGCCCGACACGTCAGGAGTACGGGCTCAGTGGACACGATATTGGGAAAGTTGAATCCGTAGTTATAAGACAGCGTGTACTCGTATTTCTCATCGAACCACTGTTTTCCGGAATCCACCACCTTGTTGATGTCCTTTTCGGAAAATTGACGATCGTCGAAAGAAAACGACTGTTCCGTACTTGGAGCGCTCACCGGTGCGGCCTGCTGTATCGATCGTGCCGCGACTGAACCTACGTTGAGAAAATAGTAGGCTCTGTCCGTGTAGAGATTGAATTCATGGGCGTATTCATTGCCCGATACCGTCCACTTATGCGGACCTGTTGCGTAAAATAGGATCTGGTCGTTCCCATCGAACAGGCCATTTGAATTCTCATCCAGAACTTCGACAGGCAATTCCTTTAGATCATCGATCCAGGGATCGGCATTTTCCTCGGGCAACATCCCCCCACCATTCCCAAATACACGGAGGCCCTGAATGGACAGATTCGAGGCATCGAGTCCACTGGATTGTAGAAAAGAAGGCGTGATACGGTATATGCCGTCATTTTCAACGGACATCTTGTACCACTGACCACTGGCCAGTACACTTTGAGCTGCAAAGCCCAGGCTTGTTTGGGTCTTTTGGTTGTTTGGCAGACATCTGTATCTCACCTTGAAAGACTTCAGAATGCGTCCATTTGAAGGGTCGAAGGGAACGATGTCGATCAGCAAATACCTCTGCTTACTTGCCGTAGCATTTGTCCAACGAATCTTTTCAACTCTGCTGAGAACTCCCTCATTGGACAGATTTCGATTTTCAAATCGTTCATCTACGATCTCCAGTTCGGTCACCTGGTCGGGAACAGAGATCTTGAACCGCCTATAAGGCAAGTCACTCCAGGCCGCATCAAATGCCGCTTTTTCAAAAACAGGCCACTCTGCCCATTTCATCTGATCGGGGTTCCATTTTTCGGAAGGCCCCTTCCAGCGCAGCTCAAGACTCTTCTGTTGGAGAGGAGATTGCGCCGTCACATGGAGGCAGATCAAGGAGAAACCAAAGGTCAGAAAGGCTCTACGCATTCGAAGATTTACTGATGTGTGCAACGCAAGCAAGTAAGTTATCGTATCGCTAAAAAAGTCTCTTTATTCCGACCGCATTCAGAAGGGTCAAAGAACGTATTAAATCGAAGTACTCCGCTGATGAGTTCGCGCAGATGTCCTGTTAAACCTGCATACCCTCCTCTAATAATTTGTATTATTGTCGGCTATAATGCACAAAAAACTCATGCGGAGACATTGGTGGTTCCTCTCATTGGTGTTTGCAGTTTTTGAACTGAGGGGGCAAGATCCCCACTTTACTCAGTACTACGCGAATCCACTCTACCTGAATCCGGCCTTCGCGGGATCGGAGATCTGTCCGCGGTTCACCATGAACTATCGGAATCAGTTCCCGAATTTCGGCGCCTATCAAACCTACAGTGCGAGCTACGACCAATACGTCGATGCGGTCAAGGGCGGACTGGGACTTTTGATCCTAAGAGACGATGCCGGCAATGGGACGCTGACCACAACGGAGATGAGTGGCATATACAGCTACCACTTGAAGGTAACGCGCAAATTCACCGTGCTGGCAGGTTTCCAGGGAACACTTAGGAGCCGGGCGCTCAATTGGGGCGACTTCACCTTTCCGGACCAGATCGACCCCTTTTATGGTTTTGTGCTCCCCTCCAGCGAGGTGCCACCGGGTTCAACGACCAATACGCACTTCGACTTGTCATTTGGAGCCATGGGGTACACCAAGAATTTCTACCTCGGAGTGGCGATGCACCACATCACCCAACCCAATGAAGCATTTTTCTCCACGTCTGCTCTGCCCTCCAAATTCACAGTCCATGCAGGTGCCAATATTCCGCTGAGCAAAAGGCGACTGCACAATGAAGTATTGAATTATCTCATCCCGAACATCACCTTCCAAACGCAGGGCCCTTTCGGCGACATATTTGCCTTGGGCAGTTTCATGCAGGTCAACTATTCAGTGGCTTTCATGAGAAACGGCATCGCTGGCGGGATCGGTTTTCGACAGAACAGCAACAATATCGACGCACTGCTCATCAACTTTGGCTTCATGCCCGAAGGACAGGCTTGGCGCATCGGGTACAGTTACGATTACACCATTTCAGAATTCTCCAATGCGGGTGGAGGAGCGCACGAGATCGCCTTGGCGTATCAATTCCCCTGCCGCGTAAAAAAGAAAAGAATGCAGGCAATAAAATGCCCGAAATTCTAGTTAAACGGACGTTCATCTCCCACTATCATGAGCTACATCCAAAAGAGTATTGTCGCGTCGGCCCTCCTATTGATCGGAGGTTCATGCAGCCAGCAATCCAACACCACCGGTTGGGACATCAACAATAAAAAGAATGGTGGTTTCCATGCCAACTTGGACTACCAGGGCCAGGAGACCGGTCCGGGTCTGGTCTTCGTAGAAGGCGGCACGTTCACCATGGGCCGGGTCGAAGAAGATTTCCTGAAAGACTGGAACAACGTTCCACGCCAGCTCACCGTCGCATCGTTTTACATGGACGAGTTTGAGGTGACCAATGTGGATTATCGCGAATATCTGTATTGGCTGAGAAGGGTTTTCGACATCGGTTACTACCCAGAGATCTATGAAAAGGCTTTGCCCGATACTTTGGTCTGGAGAGATAAAATGGGTTACAATGAAGTGTATGTGGAGAACTATCTCCGCCATCCCGCCTATAATTTTTACCCCGTTGTGGGAATCAGCTGGCTGCAGGCCACAAAGTACTGCTCTTGGCGCACGGACCGCGTGAACGAACGCATTCTGATCGATGAAGGCATTTTGAATGAAATGCCCGACCAGGCAGATGCCGATCACTTCAATACCGAAGTGTACTTGTATAAGTCCGGAGAGTACACCCAGCAAAACAAGAAGGGTTTACCCGACTTCAACCCGAACAGCCCCTACGGTAAGGAAGGGCGACCAGCGCGCGTTGAGGATGGATTACTGCTCCCAAAATACCGGCTTCCAACGGAGGCAGAATGGGAATATGCCGCCTACGGAAATATTGGCAACCGCATGTACGACCGAACCGTTGAGGGCAACAAGTACGGATGGAACGGAGGTTCTATGCGCAGTCCAGAAAAGGATGGCCGCGGAGACATGCTGGCCAACTACAAAAGAGGCCGTGGAGACAACATGGGACCCGGCGGCTGGCTCAACGACCAAGCGAACATAACGATGCAGGTGGGATTCTATCCTCCCAACGACTTTGGGCTTTACGATATGGCCGGAAACGTAGCGGAGTGGGTCTTGGATGTTTACCGTCCGCTGACACCAGAGGATATGACCGATCACCGTGCTTTCCGTGGAAACCGATTTGAAACCTTCGACGACAACTATGAGGGAATGGGAACACTTGAGGTATTGCAGGATCCTCAGTGGGACAAGGACAGCAATCTGGTCCGTCTGCCGGGTGAACTTCCCGTTCGTGCCGTTACAGCCAATGACAATTTAGACAGGAGGAATTATCAGGAGTCCGATTATGTCGATTACCTGGACGGTGATCTTGAATCGTCCATATTCTACGATCAGGTGGGCGACGATGAAAGCAAAGGCACGATGTACGAGTATGGTTCGTCCACACTCATCGGAGACAATGTACGCGTATACAAGGGCGGTAGCTGGAAAGACCGTGCATACTGGCTGTCCCCAGGGACGCGCAGATATTTGGAAGAAGATCAGTCAACAGACTTCATCGGATTTCGTTGTGCCATGGACCGCGTCGGGTTCCAAAACGAGGACAGCGATAGAGCGAAGACATCCGAGCCTCCCAAGCGAAAGAAATTCAAGCGCTATCAGCTAAGTAAATAAGGAAAAAGCCCCACCATCGGGGCTTCCTTTTTTATATCCTGCCATGAACTTCGGGAAACTGCACGAGCAACTCATCTCCGGCGCAAGTGTGCGTATCGATTCCCGGCAGGTGGAGGCCGGTGATCTTTTCTTCACTGTGAGTGGAGATCGTTTCAATGCCAATGACTTTGTTCCCGAGGTGCTCAAAAAGGAGCCTTCTTTCGTGGTCATGGACGAGGACCGTGGCATTCAGGACGAACGCATCCTCATTGCAGGGAACGGACTGAAGGCCCTACAGGAGTTCGCCCGCTACCACCGAAAAAAGCTGAACATTCCGGTCATCGGTCTAACGGGCAGCAATGGAAAGACTACCACCAAAGAACTGTTTCATGCCGTACTGGGCAGGCGTTTCCGTTGCAGGGCTACTGAAGGTAATCTGAACAATCACATCGGCGTACCCCTGAGCCTATTATCCATCCAGAGACAAGATGAGGTGGCCGTCATTGAGCTGGGCGCCAATCATCAGAAGGAGATCGAATTCCTCTGCTCGCTTGCGCTGCCCGACATCGGATACATCACCAATTTTGGCCTGGCCCATCTCGAGGGTTTTGGCGGACCCGAAGGCGTGATCAAAGGAAAAAGTGAACTATACGATCACCTCAGGACGCATGGAAAAAAAGCCCTAGTGTGTTCGGACGACAGCGAACAATTGAGGCGTTCCCAAGGAATTGAGCAGGTGCTTTTTGGCCAAAGAGAAAAAGACCCCTTCTGTTTCTCACCTCTACCGGGAGGGCCTACTCTTAAGATGAAGTACAAGGAAAAGGTCGTCCACACCCAACTCAGCGGCGCCTACAATTTCACCAATGTGGCCTCTGCCTTTTCCCTTGGGCTGATGTTCGAAATGGAAGAGGAATCGATCATCCAGGCCATTGAAGACTACACCCCCACAAATCAGCGCTCCCAACTTCAACGCTCGGAACGCAACAATCAGCTCATCATCGACTGCTACAATGCCAACCCGAGCAGTGTGGAACGCGCTCTGGAAGGTCTCTCCAGTTTCGCTGGTAAAAGAATCGCCCTATTGGGCGATATGCTTGAGCTGGGCAACTACGAAAAGACTGAACACCAACGAATGATCGACTGCGCCAAACGCATGGAGATCGATGAGATCATTGCCATCGGACCCATTTTTTCTTCACTGAATGATGATGATGTGCGATTCTTTTCAAGAATCGAGGATGCACGAAGCTTTATAGAAAAGCAAGCCCATACACACTGCACGATCCTGATCAAAGGCAGCCGTGGGATGCGAATGGAACAGCTGATCGATCTCCTTTGAATACGCGGAAACTGGATTTCTGAATCAGGAATTATTACGAATCCAGGGTTGGGGCGAATGCCCTCCTCCCCTGCACTCAATTTAATTCTCATTCATTCTCAGCAGCAACCGCCATCATCCCGTTCACGAATAAAAAAAGCCGCTGAAAGCGGCTCTCGATCTTATCGGTGAGATGGTGTGTCACTCCTGAAGCAGCAATCTGGAGATCACGAGCTTTTGGATCTCTGTTGTGCCCTCATAGATCTCTGTGATCTTGGCATCGCGCATCAATCGCTCTACATGGTATTCCTTCACGTATCCGTATCCGCCGTGGACCTGAACCGCCTCTCGTGCGATATCGTTGGCCACTCTTGAAGCATAAAGTTTGGCCATGGCGCTTTCCTTGTCGAAAGGCTTGCCCTGATCCTTCAGCCATGCCGCCTTGAGACAGAGCATTCGGGCGGCCTCTACTTCAGTGGCCATATCCGCCAATTTGAAAGCGATCTCCTGATGCTTGTGTATCTCCTTTCCAAAAGCCTTTCGCTCCTTGGAATATTTGAGTGCCAATTCATAGGCCCCGCTGGCGATGCCCAGTGCCTGAGCTGCGATGCCTATCCGTCCGCCGGAGAGCACCTTCATGGCAAACTTGAAACCAAACCCCTCTTCTCCCAAGCGATTTTCCTTGGGAACACGCACATCCTGAAACATAAGGGAATGGGTATCAGAACCGCGTATTCCCATTTTGTCTTCTTTCTTTCCGACCGTGAATCCTTCCATCCCCTTCTCAACGATCAGACAGTTGATGCCCTTGTGGCCCAGTTCCACATCGGTTTGCGCCATCACCAGGTAAACACTGGCTGAATTGCCATTGGTGATCCAGTTCTTATTGCCGTTCAAGAGGTAATGATCGCCCTGATCTATAGCCGTGGTTCTCTGAGATGTGGCATCCGAACCCGCTTCGGGTTCAGAAAGGCAGAAGGCTCCGATCATCTCTCCTTTGGCCAGTGGGATGAGATATTTCTGTTTTTGTTCTTCGCTGCCAAATTTTTCGATGCCCCAGCACACCAAGGAATTGTTCACAGAAACCACCACAGAGGCAGATGCGTCCACCTTGGAAAGTTCTTCCATGGCCAGCACATAACTAATGGTGTCCATTCCGCCTCCTCCGTATTCCGGTGAGACCATCATTCCCATGAAACCCAATTCACCGAGTTTCTTGATCTCTTCGGCGGGAAATTTTTGGTGCTCGTCGCGCTCAATAACGCCTGGGAGCAATTCATTCTGGGCGAAGTCGCGTGCGGCCTGCCGAATCATTTCATGTTCTTCAGTCAGATGAAGCTCCATAGTGGGGGATTTTCGAATTTTGACAACACGGCAAATTTACGTCGGGTATCAATGCCCCCAAAGGAATGAAACAGAGAATTGTCACGGCCATAGGACTCATGAGCGGCACCTCACTGGACGGTCTAGACATCTGCAGTGTACGGTTCCGACACAGCGCTAATTGTAGAGATGCAAACCCCAGTGCACATCGGCCGTGGTCCTTTGAGATCCTGGTTGCAAAGACCTTTCCGCACACCTCTGAACAAAAGGGTGAATTATTGAAGGCCCACCAGCTCGCAGATGCCGATCGTCGAACGCTCGATCGTTCCTATGCAGGATGGGTCGTCGAAAAGCTCCGGGAATTCGGAAGGACGCATCCAATCGATGCTGCTGAGGTGCTCGGATTCCATGGTCCCACGCTCTTTCACGACGTGGAGAAGAAGATAAGTGTTCAGCTTGGAGACGCCTCGATCATTGCGCATGAATTCAACCGCCCGGTGGTGGCGGACTTCCGCACTGCGGACCTTTTGGCCGGTGGCCGAGGTGCGCCCTTGGTTCCAATGGGCGACACCTTGCTTTTCAGCTCATTCGATGCGCGGGTGAATCTGGGCGGATTCGCCAATTTCTCCAGAGATGAAAATGGAAAGACGATCGCAAGCGATTCCAGCATCTGCAATTTTGCATTGGACCGACTCGCGCAAAGAATGGGACATCCTTTCGATCGGAATGGACAGCTTAGTGCCCAAGGAACAGTGGACAAGGTGCTTCTTAAGCAGCTGGAAGGATCCATGGATCCATTCACCTCCGGAGTCGCTTTGAGCCGCGAATGGGCAGAAGCTGTTGCTCTTCCCTTGTTGGAGAAAGCCGAACTGCCCAATGCCTTAACAACCCTTTGCGAACACGTGGCCCTGCAACTCAAAAGACATCTGAACTCTGCACAAAGGGTGCTGCTGAGCGGTGGAGGGGCGCACAACGATCATCTGGTCGGGCGCATACGGCACCACCTGCCCGGAACTGTTCAGATCCCCGATACCCAGACGATCGAGATGAAGGAAGCATTGATCTTCGCCCTGCTGGCCTATTTGAAAAAAGCCCAGATGCACAACGTTCTCAAGGGAACCACTGGCACAGGCTTCGATCACACAACGGGCGCTCTTTTTCTGCCCTCCTGATCTTTCATTGGGACTCCGGTCGATCGAAGCCTCCGAGATGTTATTTTCGTTCGCCTATTGCCCCCACGATGAAAGACCTGCTCCGCGCTTTTGAAGCCAAATCCCCCGAGATCGTATTCCACTGGTCCGATCCCAAGACCGATGCCGAGGCTTGGTGTGTGATCAACTCACTGCGCGGGGGCGCAGCTGGTGGGGGAACACGCATGCATCCAAATGTTACACAGCGGGAAGTCCTTTCCTTGGCCAAGACCATGGAGATCAAATTCCAGGTGGCCGGACCGAATATCGGCGGCGGAAAATCTGGGATCCGTTTCGATCCTGCCGATCCAAGAAAAGAGGAGGTGCTGCGCAGGTGGTACAAAGCCCTGAAGCCCTTGCTGAAGAGTTGCTACGGCACAGGTGGAGACATGAATGTGGACGAACTGCACGAAGTGATCCCCATGACTGCAGATCTGGGCATCGACCATCCTCAGGAAGGCGTGTTTCAAGGCCATTTTCAGCCCTCTGTTGAACAAAAGGAACGGTCCATCGGAAACCTTCAGACGGGTGTGGTTCTGCCCCTGAGATCTTCGACTTTGAGTCCCCTGCCAGACGGAACCTATACCGTCGCTGACATGATCACTGGTTTTGGGGTGGGCGAAAGCGTTCGTCATTTCTGCACCCTTTTCGGTGAGCAGGCGAAGGGAAAAAGAGCCATTATACAAGGCTGGGGCAATGTGGCATCCGCCGCCGCCTGGTATTTGAGCGAAATGGGCATTCAGATCGTTGGCATCATCGATCGTGCAGGTGGCATCATCCGTGAAGAAGGGCTCGGAAAGGACCAGGTGCGTCAGCTGTTCCTAAACAAGAAGGGAAATCAGATCGACAGCCCGGATCTGCTGTCCTTTGATAAGGTCGATCAACGGATCTGGGATGTTCCGGCAGATATCTTTGTCCCAGCCGCCGCTTCAAGACTCATCACCAAAGATCAGCTGGAGCGAATGCATGCCTCTGGGGTGCACATCATTTCGTCCGGAGCCAATGTGCCGTTTGCCGATGAAGAGATCTTCTACGGTCCCATCGCCGAGCAGGCAGACAAGCAGATGAGTTGTATACCGGATTTTATTTCCAATTGCGGGATGGCCCGTGTTTTTGCCTACCTCATGCAAGCAGAAACGAAGGTGGAAGAGGAAGCGATCTTTTCCGATGTCAGTCAGATCATTTACAACGCGCTTTCAAAAATTCGGAATGAAGCAGAAGATCCCAAACGGATCACTGAACGAGCGTATGCTCAGGTATTGAATGAACTTATATGATGGAGCAACTGATATTGATCGTTTTTGCCCTGGGTTATTTGGCGATCACCCTTGAACACACCCTGAAAGTCGACAAACTCATCCCAGCACTGCTGATGATGGCACTTGCCTGGGCCGGTGTGGCTCTGGGGCTGGATGAATTCAGTAGCTGGTTCAACTCGCAGCATCACCACATGATGGACGGATCCGATGGCGGAGCGATCTTCTCGCAAATGGGCCACGAGGAACGCAGCCATGTGATGGAAGAAACGCTGCTCTATCACTTCGGGAAAACCGCTGAGATCCTCATATTCCTCATGGGCGCGATGACCATTGTTGAGATCATCGATCATTTCGATGGCTTTGCCACCATCCAGCAGTTCATAAGAACCCATAAAAAAAGAAGCCTGCTCTGGATCATGGCCATTTTGAGTTTTGTCCTCTCGGCCATCATTGACAACCTCACGGCCACCATTGTGTTGATCTCCATCCTGCGTAAACTCGTCAAGTCATCTGAAGACCGATTGTGGTTTGCAGGTCTGATCGTCATTTCGGCCAATGCGGGTGGTGCTTGGTCGCCTATTGGAGATGTGACCACAACCATGCTGTGGATCGGCAAGAAAGTCAGTACAGCGAAGCTCGTGGAATACCTGATCGTGCCGTCTTTGGTCTGTATGATCATTCCTGTTTGGATCGCCAGTTTTCTCAAGCCCTTTCGCGGCACATTCGATGCACCCGAATCGGAGGGACAGCAAAACCCATATGGACCGCGCATGCTTTACATCGGTCTGGGACTGATCGTTTTTGTGCCGATATTCAAAACGGTGACGCACCTCCCCCCCTACATCGGGATGATGCTCTCACTGGCCATCTTTTCGCTCATTTCAGAGGTCATCACCAACAGACATTTCAGCTTGCAGGCAGTCAACCGACAAGGAAATCAAACAGAAGGTTCTGCACACGATCGGAGCCCCACTTTCAAAGCGCTGCGCAAGATCGAGATGCCGTCCATCCTGTTCTTCCTCGGCATATTGATGACAGTGGCCGCTTTGGAAAGCCTCGGCATGGTGTACAACTTCGGCAGCGCTGTACAATCTGCCATGGACAACCGAGTTTTTGTTGTTCTCCTTGGCGTTGCTTCGGCCATTATCGACAACGTACCGCTAGTTGCCGCAAGCATGGGGATGTTTCACGACGGAATGGACGCAGGCGTTTGGCACTTCATCGCCTATGCCGCGGGAACGGGAGGAAGCCTCTTGATCATTGGTTCCGCGGCAGGGGTTGTGGCCATGGGCATGGAACGGATCTCCTTCTTCTGGTACCTCAAAAAGATCAGTTGGCTGGCCGCCGTGGGCTACCTCTCTGGGGCTGCAGTCTATTTGCTTCTGAACACCTAACATTATTGACATAGTTCAATATTCGGTGTCGAAAACTCCTCAGTGGGCATACGCAAACGCCAGGCGGTCGCGTTAATTTGGAGGTGATATAATTCCTTACCCATGTTTCTACAGATCCAGACGGCAGCGTCCGATACCACTGCCGCCCTCCCTGAGGTCAAGACCCTGTCCATCATGGAGCTCATTACCAGCGGTGGTGTGGGCGGAACCCTGATCATGGGCGTACTCTTCACCCTTTCCATGCTGACCATCTACCTATTCATCGAACGGAATCGTCTGATCGGCCGGGCCTCTAAACTCGATGAGAATTTCATGAACCGTATCAAGCAGCATGTGCTGAACGGAAAGATGGATGCTGCGCTCGATCTGTGCAGAAGCAACGAAAGCCCAGTGGCCCGGATGATCGAAAAAGGACTGGGACGGATCGGCAAACCACTGAAAGACATCTCAGCGGCGATCGAAAATACCGGCAAGCTCGAGGTTTATCGGATGGAACAGAACCTGGCCACACTGGCCACCGTTTCTGGCGCCGCTCCAATGATCGGATTTTTGGGTACAGTCATCGGAATGATCCTCGCCTTCCACGAGATGGCTTCTGCCGGAGGGCAGATCGATGTGGAAATGCTGGCCGAAGGCATCTACACTGCCATGACCACCACCGTCGCCGGGCTCATCGTTGGGATCATGGCCTATGTGGGCTACAACTACCTCGTGCATCGCGTCGATAAGGTCGTTTATAGAATGGAAGCCAACACCACGGAATTCATGGACCTGCTCAACGATCCGTCCAAATGAATCTTCGGGGGCGCAATAAGGTCCGGGCGGAATTCAGCATGGCCAGCATGACAGACATTGTCTTTTTGCTGCTTATCTTCTTTATGCTCACCTCCACTCTAGTCACTTCCAGCGCACTGGATATCGTCTTGCCCAAGAGCAAGGCTCAGTCGGTAAAGCGCCAAGATGTTACGGTCAGCATACACGCCGATCAGACCATCAAAGTGAACGAGAAAAAGGTATTGGAAAGTGAGCTGGAACGAATGCTCCTTCGTACCGTCGGTGCCCTTCCAGAAGCCGTTATCATCCTGAATGCGGACGAAAGTGTTCCCACAGGAATGACCGTCAAGGTGATGGACATTGCCTACCGCAACAAACTCAAAATGGTTTTGGCCACCGATCCTCGATGAATCCAGAAAAGGAGAAAAAAGATCGGAAGCTCGCCACTTATGGAAGCCTGGGCGTCCATGTCTTGCTTTTGCTGCTTTTTCTCTTTTTTGGCCTGCACTATATGGAGCCGAAACCCGAAGACGGCATACCGGTGAACTTCGGTTATCAAGAGGCTGCAGGTGGGGCTGATTATGTAGAGGGACCAAACGCGGACGTCCAAAACGAAGCTGCAAAAGCCGCTGCCAGCAGCAGCGACCCCGTTACACAGGAAGTGTTGACCCAAAATGTGGTGGATGCACCCAGCATCAATGAACAGACCGAGGAAGGCGCAGACAGTGAGAAGGACGAACAAGAACCCGAAAAGAAACCCAGCAATGCTTTGGAGAATGCGCTCAACCAGGCATTGAACTCAGGTGGCAGCTCAGAAGGAAACCAGACGGGCGAAGGCGATATGGGCGATCCGCAAGGCGACCCGAATGCACCGCATGGAGATGGTGGCGGCCTTGGCGGAGATGGGAATTATCGGTTGGGAAGCCGAAAAGCCTTGGAAAAACCACTGCCGCAATACGATTGCAATGCCGAAGGCCGCGTTGTGGTCCTCATTCATGTGAACCGAAATGGTCGGGTTGAACGTGCCGACCCTGGCCGCATCACTCCCGACGGCATCAAGAGCACGACCACTTCCAATTGTTTGTACGAGCGAGCGCGCGTTGCGGCAATGAAAACCCGCTGGCAGGCCGATCCGGTCGCCATGGAAGCCCAGATCGGGTTCATCATCTACAACTTCAAAAAGCGTTGAGCGAATATTCGGCCACCATCGAATGGCTATTTAAGCGCTTGCCCATGTTCCAACGCCAGGGAGGCGCTGCCTACAAGATGGATCTGAGCCGAACAGAAGCCCTTTGTGCGCATCTGGGCCATCCAGAGAAAGCCTTGCGTGTCATTCACATTGCAGGCACAAATGGCAAGGGAAGCCTGAGCCATATGTGGGCAGCCGCGCTTCAGCAACACGGCTATACCACCGGTCTTTTCACCTCCCCCCACCTGAAGGATTTCCGCGAGCGCATCCGAATAAATGGAATACCCATCTCAGAAGAGCATGTGGTGGAATGGGTGGATAAGAACCGCCGCTTCCTGGAGGACTCAGGCATGAGTTTTTTCGAGATGAACGTAGGAATGGCCCTCGACATCTTCCAAGAGGAAAAAGTCGATTTCGCCGTGCTTGAGGTGGGCATGGGCGGACGCTTGGACTCCACGAATATTGTGGATCCGGAACTCTGTGTCATCACCAACATATCGATGGACCATCAAGCCTATTTAGGGAATTCGCGCGCCCAGATCGCCAGGGAAAAGGCGGGGATCATAAAAAAAGGTGTTCCTGTGCTGATCGGCGAATCCGATGAAGAGGTCCGTCCGGTGTTTGAGGAAATAGCAGACGAAAGAGGAGCGCCCTTGTTCTTCGCAGAATCCATGGATGTACCCGATTGGCCCATCGCGCTAAAGGGAAGTTATCAGGAAAAGAACCGAAGAACATTCCTGGCCTCCACTCAGCTGTTCTCAAGTATTGGGTGGAAAGCGGATCTGCTGCGAAAAAGTCTGAGCGAAGGCATCGTACAGAGCGGCCTGCGCGGGCGATGGGAGATTCTTTCCGAGAGCCCTTTGACCATAGCCGATACCGGACACAACGAGGCCGCGGTACGACTGATCGTTGCGCAACTTAAAAGCACAACCAAAAAGAACTGGCATGTAGTCTGGGGAATGGCGGAAGACAAGGACATCAGCGGCATTCTCAAACTACTCCCCGTGGAATGGACCTACTACTGGTGCCGACCTGATGTGCCCCGCGGATTGGATGCCAATAAGCTGGCCCTGAAAGCCAAGGCATTGGGGCTAAATGGAAGCGTGCAGCCAGACGTGAACAGAGCGGTTTCAGATGCGCAGTCGCAATGTGATGAAGACGAAGGGGTTTTTATCGGCGGAAGCACATTCGTTGTGGCTGAAGTGCTCGACTGACGCTTCGTTTATGTCTTTTTACTGGTTATTGGCTTGCCTCAAATAAGCATTTGCACTTCGTTCCTCCCCTTGTATATTTGCCATCCCTTTTTGGGCGCATAGCTCAGTTGGTTTAGAGCATCTGCCTTACAAGCAGAGGGTCCGCGGTTCGAATCCGTGTGCGCCCACAGACCGAAACCCTCAA
>CATILC010000181.1 GCA_949516455.1 Flavobacteriia bacterium
ATGAACCTCGATGTCGCTCAGGTCGGAAGCATGGCCGAAAGGGTATTTGGCGGATTGGGCAGCATGGTCATCGCCTTGTTTTCCATCCTCTTCATTTCCTTTTTCTTCATCAAAGAGGAGGGTCTTTCCCAGAGGATGCTTTACGGTCTGGTCCTGAAAGAGCAACATGAGAAACTGGACCGCATCCTGCCGAAGATCAAAGAATTGCTGACGCGCTATTGCATTGGCATCCTCCTGCAGATCACCCTGATCACCACCCTTATCAGCCTGGGGCTCTGGCTCGCAGGCATCGAGAAGATCCTGTTCATAGCACTCTTTGCCGGTTTGATCAATGTGATCCCCTATGTCGGGCCGCTGATCGGCGCCTTCGTGGGCCTGATCCTTGTAGCCGCTCAAAACCTCCATCTGCCCTTCGATGAGCTCGGGCTGCTCATTGGCCTATCGGCAATGGTCTTTATGGCCACTCAGATGATCGACAATTTCATCCTGCAACCGCTGATCTACAGCAATTCGGTCAAGGCGCATCCACTCGAGATCTTCCTGGTGATCACCGCTTCAGGCACCCTGGCCGGTGTTGGTGGGATGATCCTTGCCGTGCCCATCTATTCCATCTTTCGGATCGCAGCCAAGGAATTTCTCTACGAATTCCAGATCATAAGGAAACTCACACGGGATGTCTGACCCGATCGGGAAGGAAGACCTGAAGGCATTTCTCGAATTTCGATCGGAGCACAAAGGACGAGCTGACACTGAATTGGTGCTCAAACACGCCACCAACGCGCAGAAAAAAGCTTGGGTCCATGCATTGATCAGCGAGCAAAAACTGCTAAGTAAGCTTCCAAACAGCTGGTTCGAGAAGGGCTTTTTTTGCCCGAACACCAAGGCCGCCGAGCAATGCAGTTCATGGGCGACCGCCCAATGGAAGGCGCAGCTGGCAGAGGGCTACTCCCTTGTCCACGACCTGACCGGTGGATTGGGGATCGACAGTCTGGCCTTTTCACAGCAGGTGCAAAAGGTGCGCTATCGCGAGCCAAATGCCGAACTCTGCTTCATGGTGGAGCGGAATTACCGACGTCTGGGTAAAAGCCAGATCAAATGTGCGAATGAAGCCGCTGAATCCTTCCTGGAAAGGGCGTACAATGACGGAGAACTGGTCTATCTCGATCCCGACCGAAGAATGGGTGAAGGCGGGCAGCGATCTTCTTTGCGCCGCATGCAGCCCGACTGGACATTCATCGAGCAGCTCATGGACAAAGGCTGGCCACTGCTTCTCAAACTATCTCCCTTGCAGGACCTGACCGATCTGATCCAACGCACATCGGGCGCGCGAACGATCTGTGTTCTCGAGTCGAAAGGCGAATGCAAAGAAGTGCTGCTCTTTTGTCAAGGCGCAGGAGCAGAGGCAGAGAATATATCCATTGTCCTGGCAGATGTGCAGGAGAAATGGAGCACCCAGGAACTGCAGGCCGATGATTTGAACTCCAGTTGTTCCAAATACGGCTGGAGCGACTCAGGATTTCTGCTGGACCCCTGCCCTGCCTTCAGAAAAGCCGGAGCATGGAGATTTCTTGAAGAGAGGTTCTCACTCCGCAAGATCGCAGCACAGACCCACCTTTTCCACAGCGAATGTGCCGTACCGGGCTTTCCCGGACGCCAGTTTGGCATCCGATCGGTTCTGAAAAAAAATGAGCTGCCCGAGGCCGCTTCCGTGATCAGCAGAAATCACTTTGAAAGTGCGGCACAGCTTCGAAAAAAGTGGAAACTCAAGGAAAGTGAGGAGGTGTTCTTGCTGGCTTTTCGGGATGAAGGTGGGAAAGCACGGCTTCTACTCACCCAAAGGCAGTTCTGAACAATCGGCCCCTACTTTCCGTCCAAGAACCCACAGTGGCTGCCTATTTTTGAAAGAGATGCTTCGCTCCTTCCTCATTTTGTGCCTTTTGAGCACCCAAAGCCTTGCCGTTTTCGGCCAAGGGCTCTTTGAAGCCAATGAAGGACAGTGGACCGAAAATTTTGCATTTCGCCTGCGCCTGAATTTCGGGGCTGTTTTTTTTGACGAAAGCGGCTTTCTCTTTCACCTGCAGGACCGCCCGCATGCTCATGGGCACGAGGAAATGGGAACTGAAGCCCCACATGCCGCCTTCCGCCTGCACTTTCAAAATGCAGCTTCGATCAGATGGAGCGGCGAGGAAGCCGTTTCTACAGCCTACAACTACTTTCTCGGAAAAGACCCGAAGCGATGGAAGAGCGGACTCCACCCCCATCGCATACTGCAATCCAATGAATTCCTGCCGGGGATCCGCATGCGTCTGAGTGCGGCCGGCGATGGGCTGAAGTACGACTTCCTTTTGGCCGCCGGAGCGGAGCCAACTGAGTTGAAATATCATTTTGAGGGCGTTGAATCCGTGCGCATCCGAAAAGGACGACTGCAGATCGAGACGGGCGTTGGGCAGGTCGATGAATACATTCCTGAATGCTATCAATGGCTTGAGGGTCAGAAAGCAGCCGTCGACTGCCGCTACCTGCTTCATGCGGATGGATCCATCGGATTCGAATTGGGCAACTACCGATCAGATCTCCCGCTGGTGATCGACCCTGTATTGGTTTTCAGCAGCTTCTCGGGCTCCTCAGCCGACAACTGGGGATTCACGGCCACCTACGATGAGCTGGGCCATGCCTATGGCGGAGGGATCGCTTTTGGTGCAGGCTATCCCACCGCACTGGGGGTTTTTCAATCTGGTTTTGGCGGCGGTGTCATCGATATCGCGATCACCAAATTCAGCCCCAATGGAGATCAGGCGCTTTACGCCACCTACATCGGAGGTTCGGGCAATGAGCAACCGCACAGTTTGGTCGTGGACCAGCAGGGCGATCTGGTGGTCTTGGGCATCACCGGATCCAACGATTTTCCTGTGGATCCGCAGGGCTACCAGACCGGCTTTCAGGGAGGCTCCCCGATCATCACAGGTTCCAACTACACCTTTTCCATCGGAACCGATCTGGTACTGGCCAAGTTGAACGAGGACGGCACGCAGCTGCTGGGCGGTACCTATTTTGGCGGGAGCCTGAACGATGGGGTGAACGACCAATTCTCCGTGAATTATGCCGATGAATTCCGTGGAGAAGTTCAGATAGACCAGCAGAACCACATCTATCTCGCTTCTGTGACCCAATCGGCGGATGTGCCACTCACGGGTGCGTCACAAAGCTCGATGGGCGGATGGCAGGATGCCTTGATCGCCTCTTTCTCTTCGGATCTGCAGAGCCTTCGCTGGGGCACCTATTACGGAGGAAACATGGCCGACAATGCCAATGCACTCGACATCACCCAAGATGGAAGACTTTATGCTGTTGGGGGTACAAGAAGTACCAACCTCAATGTGAGTCCCAATGCTCTGGGGCCGAGCCTTTCGGGCAATTCAGACGGATTCGTCCTTCAACTCAACGCGTCCAGTGGGGCCCACCTCGGCGCCAGCTTCATCGGCAGTCCTTCGGTGGATCAGTTGTATTTCGTGGAAACCGATCGCTACGGCTCGGTCTACCTTCTCGGACAGAGTTTCGGAAATATGCCGGTGAGCCCGGGTGTTTTCAGCAGCGGGGCCGGGGGGCAGTTCCTGCAGAAGATCAATGGCTCGATGGACCAACTGCTTTGGAGCACGGTCATCGGAAACGGAAATCAACCCAATATGTCCCCTTCGGCCTTCATGGTGGACGACTGTCTGAACATCTATTTGAGCGGTTGGGGCGGTGCGACCAATACCGCGAACCTCGGAGACATGAACAATATGCCCATCAGCCCTGATGCCTTTCAGGACAGCACAGACGGCAGCGATTTCTACTTCATGGTGCTCGAAGAGAATGCAAGAGCCCTCCAGTTCGCTACCTATTTCGGCGGGACGGCCAATGAGCACGTGGATGCGGGCACCAGCAGATTCAGTCCGGACGGAACGATCTATCAGGCCGTATGTGCCGGATGCGCCGGACAAACATTTCCGACCACAGCCGGGGTCTACCAGCCCAACAATCAGAGCCAAAACTGTAATCTGGGGCTGATCAAGATCGACTTTGAAAGCAGCGTGCGCTCTGATGCACTGCTCGATCCCACCTTCCTTCCCGATACGGTCTGCGACACCATCCGCATCAAATTCCAGAACAACAGCAGCAATGCCAATCGCTACTTCTGGGACTTTGGGAACGGCCAAACATCGACCGATTCAGATCCCGTCGTTCGTCTGCACAGCTTGGGCACCTATAACATCATGCTCGTGGCCTTTGACACGCTCTGCAACAGCAGCGACACGGCCTATCTGCAGATCGACCACACCCAAGGCAGCTCTACCCGAGCTGATTTCAGCTTTCAAGCGGTAAGCTGCAACCCGGACCGTCCGGTGCGTTTTACCAACAGCAGCAGACGGGCTCAGCAATTCGAATGGGACTTCGGCGATGGCGCACTCTCTTCCGATGCCGACCCTCAGCACATCTTCACGAATTTTGGTTCATATACGGTGCGCATGATCGCCTCTGACACCCTCTGCGGCACTTCAGACACGGCCGAGTACAGCATTGATTTCCTGCCCGTTTCCCTTTCGCCCAGTATATCGGTCCAGCCGCCCGAATGCGGAACAACAAAGACCCGTCTGCAGATCGCTGGCGCTTCAGACAGCCTTCAGGTGGACTGGGTGATACCGGGATTGGACAGCGTGAGTGGTAGCTCCGAATGGAACTACGCCTTTCCCTACCCGGGAAGCTATCTCATCCGCACACGCATTCTCGACACCGTATGTGGCGATTTCGTGATCTACGACACACTGATCGAGGTGGACGATCAGATCGAACGGCTCTTTGTACCCAATGTATTCACTCCCAATGGCGACGGAAAGAACGAGCGCTTCGAACTCTACGGAGATGAGTGCTTCGATGAAGGCCACCTGCTGATCTTCAACCGCTGGGGCGGAAAAGTCTTTGAAACCCGACGTCCACTTGAAGAATTTTGGGATGGAAGCGAAGAGGACGCCTCTGTGAAAAGCGGCGTCTATCAGTGGCTGTTGATCAACCGGGAAGAAAAGATCTACGGCTTTGTGACGGTGCTCTACTGAGTTCCGGCAGGCGGCAGCATTTCCCGCAAGCGATCGATCCACTCGGATCCGGTGGCTTCGGTCTGCACCCCTTCCTGCAGGTCCTTGATCAGCACCTTGTCTGCATCCCGCTCCTGCTCTCCCCGCAGAATGAAAAAGCGAATGCCGCTTCTGCTGGCAAAGGCCATCTGCTTTTTCAGTCGGGCAGCCGTGGGATAGAGCTCAGCCACCCACCCCTCTTCTCTGAGTTGCTGTGCCATGGAAAAGTGATCGGCCTGCGTGGATGCGCCCATGTGCGCAATGAGCAAATGCGTCTGCGAACCCTTCACCGCCTCAGTAAGCCCCAACTCCTCCATTGCCAGTTGTATGCGGTCCAGCCCGAAAGAGATGCCGATGCCGGGCGTATCCTTCAGTCCAAAGACCGAGGTCAGGTCATCGTATCGGCCTCCGCCCCCTAAACTGCCGATCTTCGCCCCCGTCGAGCGGATCTCAAAGATGCAGCCCGTATAGTAGTCCAGGCCTCGGGCCAGTGTCAGATCGAGCTTCAGGCTTAGATGATCCAATGGACGTGCGGAAAGGAGCTCCGACAGGGAAGTCAGTTCCTCCAAAGCCTGATCGGCCACAGGACCCAGCCATTGCGCCAGCTGCGCCAGTCCATCCTCGTCCAAATGCAATTCCGATGTGAAGAGCGAAGCCCATTGGTCGTCCACAACAATGCCCATGGCCTCCCATTCAGAGCGCACCCCTGCCCAACCGATCTTGTCGAGCTTGTCGAGGGCTACGGTAAAGGGAATGAACCGATCGGCCGCTCCGACCTTCTCTGCAATGGCGAGCAGCAGCTTTCTGTGGTTGAGCGCGAGCTGAGCTGGCAGATCCAATGAGTGAAAGACGTCGTTGTAGATGTGCATCATCTCGGCCTCCTGAACGATGCCCGAGATGCCGACCACATCGGCATCGCATTGAGTGAATTCCCTGTAGCGTCCCTTCTGCGGACGATCGCCCCGCCAGACATTCTGTATCTGATAGCGCTTGAAGGGAAAAGCCAGATCATTGCGGTGATCCACGACAAATCGGGCAAAGGGTACCGTCAGGTCGTAACGCAGGGCTTCTTCCACCCCAGCCTGCATCTCAGAGGCCGTCTTCCCTTCAAATTTCTTCAGTTTCTCTCCTCGTGGAAGAACCTTGAACATCAGCCGGTCGCCTTCCTCACCGTATTTGCCAGACAGGCTCTTGTTGAGTTCGATCGCGGGGGTTTCAATGCGTACGAAGGCATAGCACTGAAAGACCGATTCCACGATCTGCATGATGTGCGTACGCACCCGCATGGGTCCGGGCAGAATGTCGCGTGTTCCCTTAGGCAGCATAGGGCGGTAATTGAATGCCAAATGTAGCCATCAACGGGCAGTGCATTGCTCGAGCAGCTGCGATCCGATCAGGCGTTTGAAGGTTCCTCTGTTGTTCTCGATGTTGTCCAGCCAGGAGGTCTCTGCGAAATGAATATCCGCCCAACCCCCCACGCCTCTCTCCTGATAAATGCGCCAAACCAGGCAGTCGGATGCCAAAGGGGGCAGCATTTCTTCTTGCTGCAGTCGGTCGATCTCATCAGCTGTTTGTGCCGCATAGGTCATCAGCGTCTGGGCAGAAGGCCGATCGAATAAGACAAAGTGCTTTTCCGGATCGGATCGTTTGTACACCAGAGAAAACTGGTTTTCTGCCCGCAATGGAAGGCCGCTGGAAGCCACCATGCGGTCACCGACCTTGCGCAAACGCACTTCACCCCAGTAGCTGGTGCCGTCCACCTGATATCGGTAATTGCCCTCCCGATAGGTGATGATGGACAGGGTACACAGCGTGGTGTCCGGGTCCTGCACCACCGCTCGATGCACATACCATTCACGCACCTTCGGTGCGGCCAGATTGATCCCGGCCAGGAGCAGGATCGCCGTGCCGAAGACAAGGATCTCCCGGGCCTGCTTCCTCTTCGCGCGTTCGTCCATACGCTCTTTCTTGCGCAGATATTCTGCACGCTGCCGCCGTTTGCGCTCTGCTTCTGCCTTTGCCTGTCGGGCACTATCGTTCTCAACCCGCTGGGAGGAGGCTGCGAATGTCCCTGAGGAGATCTGCTCATAAGCCGACTGAATCTCTTGAAACACCCGGGCAGAATCGACCGAAGGATTCACATCGGGATGATGTTTTTTGGCCAGTTTTCTGTACGCCCTGCGCACCTCATCCATGGAAGCATTCACCGTAAGACCGAGAACAGCGTAGCAGGCGGATCGGGATTTATTCTTCATCCGTATCGCTTCCCGATTTCGGTTTGATCCCAAAGACCTTTTGAACGAGTTCACCAAGATCATTGAAGTCCGTCGTGTAGAAGACACCCAAGCCCTGAGTATACATGGTGGTGATCTGTCCGTTCAGCTGGTCGTTGGTCTGGTTGAACACCCGCGCTTTGAAACGGCCGTCGGGTGTGATGTCGTAGACCAGTTCAACATCGCCCACAAGCGATTGCTGCTGGTTCTGTGCCTGATCCGCACCGACCGGCACATCGAACTCGCCGTTGATGGTCAGGCGATCGTTCATCAGTTTCTTGGAAACACCCACCTCAAACTCATCGTTGGTGACCCCTGGATCTTCTGAGCCGACATAGTTCACATTGATGTCAATGAAATTCACGCCGGAATTCAGCCAGTTCGACACCTGATTGGTGAGCATCTGATAGGTGTTGTTGGTCAGATTGGTCTCTGAGAAAACACCACCACCGCTGTTGGTCCCGCTCTCGGCCAGGAGGGTGTTCATACTCAAAATGCTGAAGGCTTGCCGATTGAGTCGGTCTTTGTTCGAAAAGTAATTCTGGAGCTTGGCCTGTGCATCCGATGTGGCCTGAGGGGTTTGTATGTCAAAATCAATGGTCGGGTTCATCAGGTTCTCCCGGAGGATCAGGTAGAGGTCCAGATCGGTCCGCACGCCTTTGTAGTCGTCAAGGATGGGGCCCAAACTCACTCGGGTATTGTACCGGGCCTTGATGTCGATCTGTGAATCGAATGGACTGCCATCCCAGCTGAGGGTTCCGCCCTCGACCAGGTCGAATCTGCGGTTGACAATGCCCGTGAGGGTGAACTGATAATGGCCCTTGTCTATGGCAACATCTCCGACGATCTGCACATCCCCTTCCCTGTCGATATCGATCTGCAGTTGTCCGCGACCACGACCCCGGAGCAGATCTCCGGTCTGTTCATCGATGATGATCTCGAGTTCCGCCTCGGGCGTGACCTCCAGATCGAAATGCAGGGCCAGTGGATTGCCGCTCTCCTCCAGCCTGATCTCTTCCTCTGGATCGGCCTCGAGCAAAGAGCGATCTGTCTGATGAAAACTGATGAAACTGGTGCCCACCACTTCTTTGGGCCCACCCATGGGAATGCTGAACAAGGTTCCCTCGTCGGCCTTGGCATCTACGTCGAGCTCAAGTGCTTCGGGCGTTCCACTCAAACGGATCAGGCCTGTTCCAAAAGCCTTGCCGTAGTAGAAAGGCGAATCTTTTGAGCTGGTGTTCAGACAAAGGAGTTTATCCGCCTCGATTTGCATGTCCAGATCGAAATTCTTTAAGCGGTCGTGTGCCAAGTAAAGTTCGACAGTGCCCTTGCTCCCCAGACGGGTATCCCGGATGGGCACTTTGGCCATTTGGATGGAACGGTCCGAAAAGCATACGGTCGGGATATCTTGCAATTGATAATCCGTATTCAGTACAGGCAAGGTGAATCCGGCATCGGGTAGTTCTACCTGCCCCTTGACCGAGAGATCGCCCAGTTTTCCCTCGAGTTCCAACTGACCGCGGCAGGCACCCCGCAACTCGGTGATCACACCCTGCATATACGGCTGCAAGACATTCAGGTCGAAACGATCGAGTTGAAGCTGCATATCTGAATAGAGGCTATCCGGAACGAACTGTCCGGTCAGATCCAGTTTGCGCACGCCCTCCTGCTCGATCTGTCCGCTGAGGTTGACCACGCCTGTGTAGAGCGACCAATCGCTGTAGAGATCGAGATCGCCCAGGGCAAAATCATTGATCAGCGTCTGCTCTGTTCGCAGGCCGATGCCATACTTCGGTTTGGCCAGCAACTCGCTCATGATCACCTGACCAGAGACCCGCGCAAATACCTCTGTATCGTACTGATCGAGAATGGGATTCAAAAATCCGAGTTCGAATCCTTCAAAGCTCAAACGCAGGACCTGCAAAGGACTTTTGGACACAAAGCCATCTGCAAACAAACGCCCCTCGTCGCTGTGCATCTCCAGCTCATGGACCTCGATCTGACTGGGCTCCACCTTGAGCCAACCGCTCGCAGGGACATTGAATTGGTAGGCCC
The DNA here is from genome assembly GCA_949516455.1 of Flavobacteriia bacterium. Lineage (GTDB taxonomy): Bacteria > Bacteroidota > Bacteroidia > Flavobacteriales > Schleiferiaceae > RFXV01. The sequence continues at coordinate 9,440 of CATILC010000181.1, forward strand.
CGTAGATCAGCTTGGAAGGCAACCAGTGCACCTTGAATGTGGTATCAGCTGTGCGCAGCAGATTCGCTGCCAGCTGAAAGCGCGCCTCCGTGGTGTCGATCAGGGTTCCCTGTAGCTCGAGTGTCAGGGAATCCATTCGCTTGAGCGTTCGCAGACTGAGGTCCGAAAAACTGCGTCCGCCTGCCTCCAGCTCATCCACTGAAAGTTGAAGCCCGTTGCCCCGCGACCGGTCCCTTAAGCGAATGCCTTTGAGCGAGTAGTCGAGATACGAGACCGCAGCGCTCTGAATATCCAAATGAAGGATGTCTTCCTGATCCGTGTACTGAGCAGATATCCGGGCACCAGGATCGATCTGCCAATCGGGAAGCAGCAATTCATTGAAGATCTTCGGCCGGATGAGTTCAACGGAACAATCGATCGAACGGATGCCCTTGGCGTAGGATGAATCGCCGCCCACATAGCGCTGAATGTAGTTGCGCACAAAGCCACCGAGCTGAGAAACCGTGAACTGGCCCTGAGCGTAGGCATGAAGCGGATCCGAACGGAACTCCATCCGGTGAATCGAGTCCTCCCAGGAAGAACGCAGGACCATGTTTTTGAAGAAATAGAAGTTCATGGGGTCCTCGTAGGTCGCCTCGGTGATGTTCAGCGAACCATTCAGGCTGTCGGGAAAAAGCCCCTTGGCGCGCAGCTCCACATTGGCCGCGAGGGTGCCGATGCTGTCGTCCACCCATCCGAGTCCGGCCAGATCGATCTTCTTGAACTCTGCCCGAAAATCGTAGGCGATGTCCTCGATGGAAAGGTCCGCCGAGCCAAAGAATTTCAATTGCACCAGCGAATCGTCCACCTGCAGGGAGCCCGTGAAGCTCTCTTCCTTGAACACCCCGTCCACATGGATACCGGAGAAATCTGTTCCCTTCCAGTGCAGCTTCTTCAAAGCCGCCTGAACACTTCCTTCGGGCATTCCCTTTGCGTTCAGCTGTACATCGGCCACCAAGCCGCCATCCATAGCACCCAGATCTTGACCGGGTAAGAGAAAATCGCTGCGCAGCCCATTGAACCTGAAGGCCCCGCTGAGTTCGTGCCGTGCATTTGCAGTGGTATCGATCCGCCACTGCGATTCGGTCTGAAGCGAACCCATTTCGCTCGCTAAGTCGCCTTGAAATTCCATTTTTAGGGCATTGCCGCGGAAGATCCCCGAGAGCCGGAATGCACCCAGACTGTCCAAAGACTGCGGCCAATCGTCCTGCCGACCAAAAACGTCCAATACCGAACGGATCTCACTGCTGTGGCTTTTCCATTCGGTGATGTCGAGCACGATATCGGGACCTTGCGCCGCGCGAAGGTGCTGCATACTTCCGCTCATTTGGGCCTGGGTGATCGCATTGTGCCGGAGGTCCAGAGAATGGATCAGAAAGCTGTCGAGGGTGCCCTGGGCATCCAGGTCGATCTCCAGGACGGGCAGGTCTGGAATGGACGCCAGGAACACATTGCCGTCGTGGAAGGAAACCCGGCTGTCCTTTAGCTGAATGTCGAGTTCTACCTGATCGATGAAGGAAGTGTAGTCTTTCGTATCGCCGTAGGACAAGCGAACATCGCCCTGAATGCGACTGGAGTCGGTCATCAGCAACCAATTGGAAAAACCGCTCGAGTGCTTGGCGTAGTGCACCTGCCCTTCCATATGCCGAAGGTTCAGCCGATCGGGGTCGTAAAAGGAAATGTGCCGCATCCGTGCGCCGATGGTGTCTGGATGGACCACGAGATCGTGTACATCCAATTCCGCACGGGGCCAGTGGATCTCAAAACAATCGGGACAGTCTTCGTGCTCGAGCTCAAAGCGCAGGTGCTCAATATGGATCTGGTCCATATCGAGGAAGAAGGGCTTCTTTTCGGTTCCCTCCTTTCGCTTGACCACCTGCAGGAATTTTTGAAAACCATTCAGCGAATCGCCGTGGTGCCAGGTCAGATAGATATCCAGATCGTCAATGACCGATCGTCCGAAATGCATGCCCGAAAAACGACGGTCGAAGTGTTGGAGGTCGGTGGTCAGGTGACCGACGTGAAGAACGGTGTCCGCATCCTCATCGCGGAGCAGCAAGCCGCTCAGGTGGAGTTTGTTGGGGAAGCGGTACTGTAGGCGCTGCAGGTCCAGATCCAGTCCGGTCTTCTCGGTAATGCTTCGCGCCACCTTTTCCGCCGCCCAGGTCTGCACGGAAGGAAGACTCAGGAAGGCAGAAACCACCAGCATCAGAGCGATCAGAGCGATCAGTATACGGCGCAGTATCCGCCAGTAGTTGGAGAAGGAAACGGGCATTTACCTTTGAACTGTCGTGAAAAGCAACCTACTGATCTGCGCCATAGAATCTTCGTGTGACGATACCTCTGCTGCGGTGCTCAAAGGTCGTCAAGTCCTGTCGAACATTGTCGCAGACCAAAAAGTACACCAAAAATACGGCGGAGTGGTTCCTGAACTGGCCTCCAGGGCGCATCAAAAGCACATTGTGCCTGTGGTCGATCAGGCCTTGAAAGAAGCAGGGGTTCTCCGCTCCGATCTGGACGCCATTGCGTATACCAAGGGGCCTGGACTGATGGGCAGCCTGCTTGTGGGCGCCTCTTTTGCCAGAGGAATGGCCATCAGCTGCGGCATTCCCGCCATCGGCATCCACCACATGCGCGCGCACATCCTCGCGCACTTCATTGAAGATGCCCACCCTGCTCCTCCGGAATTCCCCTTCCTCTGTTTGACCGTTTCGGGTGGTCATACGCAACTGGTACAGGTGAACGCAGAACGGGACATGAAATTGATCGGACAAACGCTGGACGATGCAGCCGGAGAGGCCTTCGACAAAGCGGCAAAAATGCTTGGGCTGCCCTATCCCGGCGGGCCTCAACTCGACAAACGAGCGAGCGAAGGAGATCCCGGTTCTTTTTCCTTCGCCAAACCCCGCATCGACGGACTGGACATGAGCTTCAGTGGCCTCAAGACATCCATTCTGTACTTTCTTCAGAAAATGGAGCGCGAACAGGAGGATTTCATCGCCACACATCTGAACGACCTCTGTGCGTCCATTCAAAAGACCATTGTGGACATCCTGATCGAAAAAACCCATAAGGCCGCCGAACAGACCGGCATCACACAGATCGCCGTGGCCGGAGGGGTATCCGCCAATTCCGCTTTGCGCCAGCGACTGACGGAGATGAGCTCAAAAAAGGGTTGGCAGATCTATATTCCGCCTTTGGCCTACTGCACAGACAACGCAGCGATGATCGGGATCTGCGCAGCCTTGGATGCAGAAGCCGGACACCCGGCCGAAGATGGAAGCGTGAGCGCCCGGAGTACGTTCTAAAAGCGCATCCAGTGCTGGTCCTTAATGTACAGGAGACCGCCGCCGTGGTTACTCCAGCGATCGTCCTCTTTTCGAAGGAGAAAACGGGTTTGCAGTCCTTCTGAAATGTATTCCTCGGAACCGAAATCGTCCTTCCACATTTGGTACATGACCCAAATGCAATCCCATGCGTGAAATGCGAAGATGTCGGGTTCAGCGGAGAAGCGTTCCCGATAGGTCCGAACAAAATCACGGACTTCCTTTCGCTTGTAGTCCACATGGAAGGCCTTGGGAAAGGCCACACTCAATTCCTCCATATAGGTGAAGCGCTTTTGCACATTTGTGGGCCATTCGTGGACGGAGAGCAGTACCACACTGTCCGCGAGGGCGTAGGCCTTTTGGAGAAGATCCGCCAAATGCGCCGGAGTACGGCTGAAGTTGATCAGCACCAGAGGTCCGGAGGCCTTGGCATGAACGGCACCCTCTTCCGACTCAAATCCCTTTTCTTCGTCCGGAAGCCAAAATCCTTTTTTCCAAAATACATGCGCCGAATCGGGGATCAGCCTGGCCAGCGAGTCTCTCATGGCCCGTTCTTCTTCACTTCCTGAACCCGCTGCCCAAAGGGTGAGCGAATCACCCAGGTTGGCGATCCAGCTGGCCATGCGTACGAGGTTTTCCTCCGTACCAGGATATAGATCCACCAAATGGGCACTGCGTTTATCGCTCAAGCCGGAACTCAAGGGAGAGAATATGAGCGGACGATCGGCAGTTTTCCACTGCTCATCCAGATACAGGGCATTTCGGCCGTAGAGCGGCCCAAGGAGAAGATCTGAAGAACGCGATGCCGGAAGCCCGGCCAACGAATCCAAAACAGAAGGCTCTTCGCCTGTATCGTAGACCTGCAAATGCACACTGTCCACCAGCTCAGACAAACTGTCCATGGCCAAAAGGACAGCGGCGTAAAAGGAGGATGCCCGCATCCGCATCC
>CATILC010000182.1 GCA_949516455.1 Flavobacteriia bacterium
ATATCGGCTAACCTCTTGAAAAGTGGGTACATGAACAGTGTGCTGCTTTTATTCAATGATCAACTTGTGATCCTCCAAAAGAATAAAAACAGATCGACTCCCTATTCGGCAAATGCTTCGATCGGAGCGCAGGTACACATCAGATTCCTGTCCCCATGGGCTTCATCGACCCTGCGGACCGAAGGCCAGAACTTATTCTCGCTGATCCCGCTCATCGGGAATGCGGCCTTCTCCCTGCTGTAGGGATGCGTCCATTCTTCTGCCGTGAGCATCGCCAGAGTATGTGGTGCATTGTGCAGTGGATCGTCTTTCTCGTTCCATTTGCCCAATGCCAGATCGTCGATCTCAGCTTTCACCGATTTCATCGCCCGAACAAAGCGGTCGAGTTCTTCCTTGGTTTCGCTTTCCGTGGGTTCGATCATGATGGTCCCGGGCACGGGAAAACTCACAGTAGGCGCATGGTATCCGTAATCCATTAGGCGCTTGGCAATGTCCGAAACCTCCACACCGATCTTTTTGAAAGGACGGCAGTCCAGGATCATTTCATGCGCCACCCTCCCCTTGTCGCCGCGATACAGGACGTCGAATTGATCGCGCAATTTGGCCTCCAAATAGCTCGCATTGAGCAGGGCGATCTCCGTAGAGCGCTTCAGACCTCCGGCTCCAAGCATGCGGATGTAGGCGTAGCTGATGATCAAAATGAGGCCGCTGCCCCAGGGGGCCGCGGAAACGCCTGTAATACCTTGGTTTCCACCGGTCGGGATGGCTACGTTGCCAGGTAGAAAAGGTGTGAGGTGTTTGGCCACGCAGATCGGGCCGACACCTGGTCCGCCACCGCCGTGCGGGATAGCGAAGGTTTTGTGCAGGTTCAAATGGCATACGTCGGCACCGATGGCTCCCGGACTTGTGAGCCCCACCTGTGCATTCATGTTGGCCCCGTCCATATAGACCTGCCCGCCGTGGGCATGGATCAGCGCAGTGACCTCCTTGATGTGCGCCTCAAAAACACCATGTGTGGATGGATAGGTGACCATGAGTGCAGACAGGTTTTCACTGTGCTCCTCTGCCTTCGCCTTGAGGTCAGCCATATCAATGTTTCCTGCTTCATCGCAGCGGACAACGACCACCTTCATGCCTGCCATGACCCCCGATGCCGGATTCGTACCGTGGGCAGAAGAGGGAATAAGGACGATGTTCCTGTTGGATTCTCCTCTGCTGTGGTGATATGCCCGTATGACCATTAGACCTGAATACTCGCCCTGAGCACCTGAATTGGGCTGCAAGGAGACGCCTTCAAAGCCAGTGATGGTGGCCAGATAGGACTCGAGTTCTGCAATGATCTTTTGATAGCCCATGGCCTGCTCGGTGGGAACGAAGGGATGCACATTGGCCAGCTTGGGCCAAGTGAGCGGGATCATCTCCACCGCCGCATTCAGCTTCATAGTGCAACTGCCCAACGGGATCATGCTGTGATTCAGGGAAAGGTCTTTGCGTTCCAGTCGCTTGATGTAGCGCATCAGCTCCGTCTCGGAATGATAGCGATTGAAAACCTCCTGCTGCATGAACGCCCCCTCACGCGCAAAA
>CATILC010000183.1 GCA_949516455.1 Flavobacteriia bacterium
CATCCGCAGCTGCACAGTAGGTCTTCAGTGAATCATCCCAATGGGAATGTGTGTCCGACATCAGAAGGATCTTGCGCATGCCGCTTTATTTTTGACCTTGATCCACGAAGATTGAAAAATAGGTACTTCATTCGGCTTCATTACCGGGGCGCATCTTTTCATGGATGGCAAAAACAACCCAACGCCTCCACGGTCCAGGAAGAACTCGAGCGGGCCATGGGGCATCTGCTGGGAAAGCCCACGGAAGTGATCGGCGCAGGACGAACGGACGCGGGGGTGCATGCCCGCGAGATGTGGGCGCATTTTGACGCGGAACACCCGGTCGATGCTTCGCAGTTGATGTACCGCCTGAACGCCTATCTGCACCCAGGTATTGGAATTGATGAAATACGGGCCGTGGCGGAGGATGCGCATGCGCGTTTCAGTGCCATATCGCGCTCTTATGAATACCATATACATTCAACAAAGGATGCCTTCAGTGAACCATTGAGCTGGTACATCCGAAGGTCGCTGGATACCGATCTGCTCGATCAGGCGGCTGCGGTGATGCTCGAATTCAAAGAATTCAGTTCCTTCGCGCGATCCAATGATTCTGCCAACCATCATTTCTGTACGCTCATGAGATCGGAATGGGTGCATTCTGCCTCCAAAAGCGTGTACCACGTGCAAGCGAATCGCTTCCTGAGGAATATGGTCCGGGCCATGGTCGGCACCATGGTGGAAGTGGCTGAGGGGCGCTACGGTCTGGATGAACTGAGGGAGGTGATCCGTTCTGGTCAGCGCAGCAGAGCAGGGGAATCGGCACCATCTCAGGGCCTTTTTCTGACCCGTGTGGCCTATCCTGAAGAAGTATTCCATGTCTGAAGTCAGCGGCAAGGCATTCGATATCAAGTTGCTGGGGAAGGTCATGCGCTATGTCCGCCCGTACCGGCTCTTGTTCATCACGGGATTTTTGCTCACCATCCTTTTAGGCGCTGTGGCCACTTCGCGTCCCGTACTGATCAAATACACCATCGATCAGTTCGTGGTCACGCCGGATGCGGACGGCCTCTTGATGTACTCGCTGCTGATGCTCTTCCTCTTGTTCGTTGAGTCGGGACTGCAATTCGCCTTCATCTACGCAGCCAATTTCCTTGGGCAAAGTGTGATCCGCGACATTCGGATCCAGCTCTATCGTCACCTGATCCGTTTTCGTCTGTCATACTTCGACCGCACCCCCATTGGCACCCTGGTGACGCGGGCCGTTTCGGATATAGAAACGATCGCAAATATTTTCTCCGAGGGCTTGCTGGTCATCTTTGGGGATCTGTTCAAGATCGGGGTCATGGTCGTGGCCATGTTCACCTTCTTCAGTTGGCCGCTTGTGCTGATGTCGCTCTCGGTGGTTCCACTGCTATTCCTCGCCACTCGATGGTTCCAGAGGAGCATCAAAGGGACCTTTCAGGATGTCCGAAACGAAGTGGCCCGGCTCAATGCCTTTGTTCAGGAGCATTTGGGCGGCATGATGATCGTGCAGGCGTTCCACCGCGAGGCGGCGGAACTTGAGAAATTCAAGGAGATCAATCGGGCACACAGAGATGCGAACATCCGCTCCATCTGGTATTTTTCCATTTTCCTTCCCATCATCGAAGTCCTGTCTGCAGTCAGTATCGGACTGGTGGTGTGGTACGGTGGATGGCAGTCGGCGATGGGTGGGGAGGTCACCTTTGGCGATCTCACCGCTCTGCTCATCTTCATCAATATGCTGTTTCGTCCATTGCGGCAACTGGCCGATCGTTTCAACACGCTGCAGATGGGCATGGTCGCATCGGAGCGTGTACTGAAGATCCTTGATCAGGATGAACGCATCGAAAATTCAGGTGATCAGACATCTTTTGCACTCACAGGCGCCATTGAATTCCGCGATGTTTGGTTCGCCTACACCGATGAGCATTGGGTGCTGCAGGGAGTGAATATTCAGGTCGAACCCGGTGAAACCCTGGCCATTGTCGGGGCCACAGGTGCGGGCAAGTCGACCATCATCAATTTGGTCAGTCGTTTCTACGAGATCCAAAAAGGGCAGATCCTACTGGACGGCCAGCCGCATACCGAATATGAACTCAACGCACTTCGCGAACAGATGGCTGTCGTGCTGCAGGAAGTCTTCCTCTTTTCGGATACCATCCACTACAACGTGACGCTGGGCGACGATATTCCCATGGAGAAATTGGAAGAAGCTGCCCGGCTGATCGGCGTACAGGAGCTGATCGAAAAGCTGCCGGGCGGTTGGCAGTTCAATGTGCGGGAACGGGGCGGTACACTTTCGGCGGGTCAGCGGCAGTTGATCTCCTTCCTGCGGGCCTATGTGCACGATCCCAAGATCCTCATTCTGGACGAGGCGACTTCATCCATCGATTCGCATTCGGAAGAACTCATCCAAAGAGCCACAGAAAAACTGACCGAGGACCGGACATCCATCATCATTGCCCACCGATTGGCGACCATCCGCCGAGCAGACCGGATACTGGTCATGGACAAAGGTCAGGTTGTGGAGCAAGGCACACACGAGGACCTGCTTGAAAAAGAGGGCATCTACAAAAAGCTCTATGAGATGCAGTTCCAGACGGAAGACAGCTCTTCCTGAGCTGCACGAGATAAGCGTCTGACAGCTAGAAAACCTAAGCGTCGATGTTCGCGTACTTGGCGTTCTGTTCGATGAATTCTCTGCGCGGCGGTACATCATCGCCCATCAGCATGCTGAAGATGCGATCGGCTTCGGCTGCACTGTCGATGGTCACTTGGCGGAGGGTGCGCTCTTCCGGATCCATGGTGGTCTCCCAAAGCTGCTCTGCATTCATTTCGCCCAATCCCTTGTAGCGCTGAACGCTCACACCGGTTTCGTTCTCGCCACCCAGTTCGATGGAGAGTCGGTCCCGCATTTCATCGTTCCAGGCATAGCGTTGCCTGCTGCCTTTCTTCACCAGGTAAAGGGGCGGCTGGGCGATGTATATGTGGCCCAGTTCTATGAGCTCCTTCATATAGCGGAAGAAGAAGGTCAGGATGAGGGTGGAAATGTGGCTGCCGTCCACGTCCGCATCACACATGATGACGATCTTGTGGTAGCGGAGCTTCACCAGATTCAGGGCCTTGCTGTCCTCTTCCGTCCCGATGCTCACACCGAGCGCCGTGAAGATGTTCTTGATCTCTTCGTTTTCAAAAACCTTGTGCTGCATGGCCTTCTCCACATTGAGGATCTTTCCTCTCAAGGGAAGAATGGCCTGGAAATTCCGGTCCCGGCCTTGCTTGGCCGTTCCACCTGCAGAATCGCCCTCCACGAGGAAGATCTCGCACACGAACGGATCGGTTTCGGAGCAGTCGCTCAGTTTTCCCGGAAGTCCGGTACTCGAGAGAACGTCTTTGCGCTGTACCATTTCGCGGGCTTTGCGCGCAGCAATTCGTGCCCGAGCGGCAAGGATCACCTTTTGTACAATGCCTCTGGCCAGGTTGGGATTCTCTTCGAGGAAGTGGGTGAGCATTTCGCCGACCAATTGGTCGACCGCACCACTTACTTCGCTGTTGCCCAATTTGGTCTTGGTCTGCCCTTCGAATTGCGGCTCCATGACCTTGACAGAGATCACGGCGGTCAATCCTTCGCGGAAATCATCTCCTGTCACCTCTACCTTTTCCTTGGCCAGCAATCCGCTCTCGTCGGCATACTTCTTCAAGGTGCGGGTCAGTGCCCTTCGAAATCCGGCCAAATGCGTACCGCCCTCATGGGTGTTGATGTTGTTGACGTAGCTGTGAATGTTCTCGTTGTAGGAGGTGTTGTAGTGCATGGCCACCTCCACAGGTATGTCATTCTTTTCGCCTTCCATGTGGATCACTTCCGGCAACAGCTTTTCCCTGTTCATGTCGATGAAGTCGATAAATTCCTTCAAACCGCCCTCAGAATAGAAGTTATGGCTCTTGAAACTGCCGTCTTCCTCTTTTTCCCGCTCGTCTGTCAGGGTGATGGAAATGCCTTTGTTCAGGAAAGCCAATTCGCGCATGCGCGCTTCGAGTATGCTGTACTGATAGGTGGTCTCAATGAAAATGGAATCATCCGGGGTGAAAGTGACCAGCGTACCCCGGTCTTCGGTGGTTCCCACTTCTTTTAGTGGATACTGAGGAACACCCTTACTGTATTCCTGCACGTAGTGCCTGCCATTTCTGAACACCTCTGCCTTGAGGTGATTGGACAGCGCATTTACGCAACTCACGCCCACACCGTGGAGTCCGCCGGATACCTTGTAGCTGTCCTTGTCGAATTTTCCTCCCGCGTGAAGCACGGTCATGACCACTTCCAGAGCAGAGCGCTTCTCTTTTGGGTGCATGTCGGTTGGGATCCCCCGGCCGTCGTCCCGTACGGAGATGCTGTTGTCGGGGTGTATGGTGACATGGATGTTCTTGCAATGTCCGGCCAGGGCCTCGTCGATGGAGTTGTCCACCACCTCGTAGACGAGATGATGAAGCCCCTTGGCTCCGACATCGCCGATATACATCGCGGGCCTCTTCCGCACCGCCTCAAGACCCTCGAGAATTTGAATGCTCGAGGCGCCGTATTCCTTCTTTTCCTCACTCATGATCCAATGGAAATAAAAAGTCTAGATTCTTTCCAATTTACGGCATCGGGACGAGAGGTGAATAACTCTCTATCCTTTACTCCATGCGGTTTTGCACAGATTGTCAACAAGCTCTAGAATCGATAGCTCACACTGAGTGAGGCCATGAATCCCACGCTTGGGTAACCCAGCCAGATATCGTAGGACTGACCGAGTACGTTATCGAGATTGAGATGGGCCGTCAAATAGTCGTTGTAGGCGTATTTGAACTGCAATCCAAGGTCGATGTAGCCGGCAAGTTCGTTGGCGATTTGTTTTATGGCTGGGTCGGGACGGAAAGCGGTTCGTTTTCCGATGTGGGTCAGTCGCAGGCCGGTTTCCATTTGGGAATTGAGCCGGTAGGTGCCGCTCAGTCCGAGCCTGAATTCCGGTAGGTGATAGGCAGCAAATGCGCTGTCTGTGTCGTAGCTGTCCCACTGTATCCATCCGCTGAGGTCCCAGTCGGCTTTTTTATAACTCAGCTCACCGCGCAAGCTTCCAATGTCCATATCATCATAGAGCACGGCCATTCCCATATTCGGCAATTCTCCTGGCAACCGAAAATACAAGGGCATTTGATCGGCCAGAGTGAAGCGTGCATAGGCCCGAAAACGCAAGTGGTCGATGATGCGCCCTTCCATTCCTCCCTCCACCCAGGTCCTGCGGCTGACCTGCTGGTCCATACGCGCCGAGGAAATGAACGGATTGCCTTTGACGAGCTCCTCGAATGAATTCAGGGAGACATCGCCGCTCCATTCTGCAAACACGCGGAAGTAGGTAGGCACGAAGCTGTAGGCTGCCCGCAGGTCTGGCAGCAGGTAGATTCCATTTTTTCCTCCTTCCAGCGAATCACTTCTTCGGCCGAAGGCACCTGCTTTCACGCCGATCGTGAACTCCAGATCGCCATAGCTGCTTTGGATCGAGGGCTCTGCACCCAAGCGATATAAGCGCAGACCCTGAAAAGAATTTTCCGGGAGCTCGGTGCGCAGGAAGTCTGCACTTGCTCCCAGATCCAGTGCCTGACCCGAGAGGTCGATCACGGCATTTTGGTCAACAGAAAAGCGATGCTCAGAACTTTTTATGTCGTCCGAGAAGAAGCCGTAGTCGATTCCGATCCTTCGCAGATGACTCGAGCTGCCCGGTACTTTGAGGAGCTTCAACTCACCAGCATAGGAAAGCCCGTAGTAATTTCTTCGCTCAGGTGCAGCATCATCGGGCAGAAGGATGTTGGTGGCCCAGGAGGAGGGAAGCCCGTAGTAGCTGATTCCTTCATG
>CATILC010000184.1 GCA_949516455.1 Flavobacteriia bacterium
ACAGCCAGATCAGCGATCTGTTCCGCGTCATTGGCGCTTGACCCGCCTGGCTCCTTTCTTGTGGGTCAGCGGTCTATTGACCCTGTTTTGGCTCGGAATGGAATTGGCCATGGGCAAGGCGGAGGGTCATGTTGCGATCAATCAGTGGACTTCGCTCTCTTTTGATCCCCTCTTTTTGGCGGTTACCCGAGTAGGTGAGGGTTGGGTATTTGGCATTGGATTCATCTATTTTCTATTTCACTCTTTTCGGGATGCTGCTTCTGTTGCCTTGTGCGGATTGCTCGTACTTTTTGGCTCCGCACTCCTCAAACACTATGTCTTTCCCGATGCTTTGAGGCCGCTCGCCTTTTTTGAGGATGATCGACTGCGTTTAGTGGATGGTTTGCGAATGCATCGTTTTCACTCCTTCCCCTCCGGTCATGCCTTGGCCTCCCTTGCTTCGCTATCCATCGTCAGCCTTTGCATGAACAAACGGATCTTCGGTTGGACACTCGCCATTCTGGCCCTGCTGGCTGCCTTTTCCCGGGTGTATCTAAGTCAGCATTTCATGGAGGACATCGTCGCAGGCGCCTGGATCGGCTGCTTTTTCAGTTATCTGACATGGAGGTGGAGCAGAAGATGGCGCGCGCCATTTTGGAACGGTAAATTGCGATCAGCCAAGAAGTAACGCGGCTGTCTCCTCGCCTGTATGCGCACCTATGGCAATGCCCATTCCCCCTAAACGCACACCGCAGACTACATTTGGCGTGGTTCGTTTGACCAATTTGCCTTTCTCGTTGTGGGAACCAAACCCCATGATCCCTGCCCAGCTGTCTTGAATGCGCCATTGTCTGTCCGGAAGGATATGGCGGTCAGCGAATTGTTCAAGGTGCTTTTGCAGGGTGGCCGTGGTCTGGATCTCGGTGCTTCGTTCCTCTGCTCTAAAGAGATGTCTTCCACCGCCCATCAGCAAGCGGTCCCCGACATTTCTGAAATAGTAATATCCTTTGTGTACGTGGAAAATACCGTCGAAAGGGATTCCACTGATCTTCTCAGAGATAAAGACCTGAGCACGCGCAGGAACGATCACCTCATCTTTTAAAAGCTTCTGTGCAAAGCCGTTCGTGCAAACAGCGACTTGCCGGGTGTGAAAGATTCCCTGACTCGTCTCGAGCTCGACCTGCGCGCCCTGATCCGAAATGGAACGCACTTCGATATTGTTCAGAATAAGGATGCCTTCAGACTGGCAGAGCTTCAATAGATTTTGCATGCATTTGCCCGTATCGATCTGCCCTTCGTGGGGCAGTTCTATGGCATCCGTGAATCCCTTGAATCCCCAGAGTTCTTTGGGGCTTTCTTTATTCCGCCGAAAAGCCGGACCAGGAAATACCTCTTGGAGCATTTCATTGAGATGGGAAAGTTGTTCCATACACCGGTCGCGGTCCTCAGCATCTTTGGCCCGGAAGAGTTCATGGCCGCCGGTCGCCCGATATCCCAAATGGTCAGAGCCCAGTAGCTCGAGCAATTTTGCGAAACCGAGATAGCGTTGCCGGACACGTTCAATGATTTCTCCTTCCGTTTGCTGCTCGAGGTCATCAAGGAGTTCAGACGGGCTGCCATAACATGCAAAACCCGCATTCCGTGTGCTGGCGCCATAAGGCAAAAGGCCTCTTTCGATGACGAGAACCTTTGAACGAGGCGAACGACGTTTGAAAAAGAGGGCTGTGGTCAAGCCAACCAAACCGCTTCCAACTACGACGAGATCGAGGGCATTGAACCAGACTTTTTTCTCCCAATAGCTCAGCGTCATGCCCGCTGTGGTCTTAGCTCAGCTGAATCACTTTCCGGTCGACCAAGCGCAGGACGAATGAAAGGCCAAATCCGTAGGCCAGGGTGCCCAATAAAAAATTGAGAAAGAATGGAAGGCCAGCTGCATAGGCAAGGATCAATCCACTGACATCCTGAGAATACATCGGGTTGGCATACCATACGGCGCCATTGGTGAGCAGGAAGAAAAGTGTACTGGCCCCGAGGCTGTGTCCGAAGAGGTGACTTCCCTTACTCGAATTCATCCACCTGCCTTGGATACAGATCATGAGAAAAGCAAGGTAGACCATTGAGAACCCGCTATAGAATCCCAGGATCAAGTCAGAAATGATCAGGGCCCCGAAGGTCACCAACGGTGCCAACCAATGGGGTCTAAGTTGGGAACCGCCCATCAGGGCAACGGCGCCGAGCGCTGTAAAATTTGGCCAATGAGGGACAAATCGGCTGAAGAGACCTAGGAGCAGGAGGGCGACTACAAAAATCCATCGAGTGGAGGAAGTGGTAGAATTCATGTGCACAAATTTAAGCCTTCTCACGCATCCCGAGGCCGAAATGAACGATAAGTTCCATCGGGGTAAAGCACGGTGATATCTCTTTCGCCCACTGCTGCTGCGCTATTTTGCTCGGTGGAGGGTGTTGATACTTTTTCTGCCGACCCTATTTTGAGTTGTGGGCCATTCTCATCTGTTGGAGAAGGTTGAATTGATCCTTTGGCTCTTGGGGTGTGTGAATGCTCACCTGTGAGGATCCAGTGCAGGTCAACTTCGGGGAAAACTTTGTGAAATGCTTCAACAAGGGCCAAACTCGCCTTGTTCCTGCCGCTCTCCAAGTGGGAAAGACTCGCCTTGTTGATCCCCGAACGCTCGGAGAAAGAAGATTTGGAAATACGCTGTTCTTTCAAATGACTCAAGATGCGAGCGGCTACGGGGTCCATGGCTAGAAATTTATAAATGTAAATCTACATCACATGCTCAAACAGCCGAATGTCCAAAGGCCTAATTGCTCATGGACGGACTCACTGGCCAAAGAGGTC